>JAPLLF010001184.1 GCA_026387715.1 Pseudomonadota bacterium | reverse complement strand
CCCGCGTCGTCGGACTCGTCGGTGAACTCCAGGAGGTTCGCCCCGATCCACGGCACGACGTGCAGCGTCGTGCCGCCCCACGCGCGGTGGTACGGCGCGGCGATCCGGATGAACCGCGACGTGAGGCCGATCGCGTTCGACGACAGCCGATCGATCGAGCCGAAGATCATCGGCGTCCACCGCCCGCGATCGCGCGGATCGCCGAACGACGTGCGGAGCTGGAAGTCCCAGTAGCTCGGCAGCGGCGTGTCGTCGCTCACGAACGGATCCACCAGCACGTCGAAGTAGTTGCGGCGGACGCCGACGACGATGCCGCCCGGGAGCCCGTGCCCGAGCGGGCCCTCGGCCTGCACCGATGAGTCGAGCAGCCCGATCGAGCCGCCGACCCGCCAGCGATCGGTGCGCGGCTCGCGGGTCGTCAGCGTGACGAGCCCGCCCTGCGCGTGGCCGAACGACGCGTCGAAGCCGCCCGCGGTGAGCGTGAGATCCGCGAGCATGCCGCTCGGGTAGAACGACGTGATGCCGCCGAAGTGGAACGCGATCGGGACCTCGATGCCGTCGAGGTAGGTCGTGGTATCGCGCGGCGAGGTGCCGCGCAGCACGAGCCCGCCGAACGAGAACGGGATCCGCGCGACGCCGGGGAGCACCTGGGCGGCGCGCAGGATGTCGTTGCCAGCGCCGGGGAGCGTGCGGATCTCGTCGGCGGTCAGCTTGTACGACAGCGGCTTGGTCTCCTCGGGCCGCTTGCCGACGACCTCGATGACCTCGGCGCCGGCGATCGCCGGCAGCGCGATCCGCAGCGCGCCGGAGCCGCTCAGGATCTGGACGACGCGGGTCGCGTGCCGATCGGCGACGACCGTGAGCTCGCGATCGCGCTCGTGGATCGTCAGCGCGAAGAAGCCGTCGACGTCGGTGACCACGATCTCGCCGCGCTCCGTGAACACGGAGACGCCGGCGAGCGGCAGCCCGCTGACCTCGTCGACGACGACGCCGCGGAGCTCGCGGGGAGCCGCGCGCGCGACGCCCGCCGCGCTCACCAAGCTCACCACTCCACCCAGGATCGCCAGCTGGCGCACGCACCCCGACTATCGGCGATCCCGCGACGAAATTACTCGGTGATCGTGACCTTGATCATCTTGATCGGGGTCTTGGGACGATCGCCAGCGGCGGTCGGGCTCGTCTCGATCTTCTTCACGGTGTCCATGCCGCTGATGATCTTGCCGAACACGGGGTGCTTCGACGCGCCCGGCGTGAACCAGTCGAGATACGAGTTGTGCACCGAGTTGATGAAGAACTGCGCGCCGCCCGAGTTGGCCTGGCCGGTGTTCGCCATCGACAGCGTGCCGGGCTCGTTCGACAGCTTGTGCGCCGGCGGGTGCTCGTCCTGGATCCGCCCGAGCGGCGAGTTGCCGGTGCCCGCGCGCGGGCTGTTCGGATCCTTCGAGAACTCGCACCCGAACTGGACCATGAAGTCCTTGATGATGCGGTGGAAGTGCAAGCCGTCGTAGAAGCCCTGCTGCGCGAGCTTCACGAAGTTGCCGGCGGTGACCGGCATCTTGTCTTGATAGATCTCGGCGGTGAACGTGCCGAGCGAGGTCTCGAACGTCGCGGTCGGATTAGCCATGCCGGAGGCTTACCACCGCCGTGCGAGCGAGGGAACGCGATCGCGCGCGTGATCGCGCGGGCGCGTGCGTTACGAGGCGCCGTCGATGGCGAGCGCGATCATCGCCACGAGCTTCTGCGCCTCGACGTTCTCGACGTTGGCGCAGATGAACTCGTGGAGCGGGAGCTGCGCCTGCTCGAGGCGCGCGAGCGGCTCGCCGCGCGACGCGTTGTCGAGGTCGTCGTACGACAGCGAGCGGATGCGACCGCCGGCGCGCTGGAAGCACTGCGCGACGAGCGCGCAGTGGAAGATCACGTTGACGATCTGCTCGGGGCCGCCGAGCTCGCGCTCGTGCGCGCTGATGAACTGGGAGACCGGCGTCTGCGATTGCACGAAGCCGCCGACGAGCACGGCCGAATAGTTCGGCTCGCCCATCTTCTTCGACGCCTCGGTGACGACCGCCATGACCTGATCTTTCGTCAGCCTCATGGGACCGGACGTAGCACAGGCCGAGCCTCGGATGCGACGCGACCGAGCGGTTCGGCGGCGGGGCGGGCGAACCTGCCCGCGTGCCAGCGCGACGGCGCGACGGCGGCGACCTCGCCGGGGGCAAGCGCACGCTCGCTGGACTCGGCCAGGACGTGATGCTACTGCCGATTCGTCGTCCATGCACCGCGTGTTCCCGACCGGCGCGACGTGGCTCCGGCGGG
>JAPLLF010000170.1 GCA_026387715.1 Pseudomonadota bacterium | reverse complement strand
AGTCGCCGCCGCCGACGACGAGCACGTGCTCGCCGGCGAACTCGGCTGGATCGTCGAGCAGCGACTGCACCTTCTCGAGGTTCGCGCCCGGGACGACGAGCAGGCGCGGCTTGCCGCGCAGGCCGGTGGCGAGCACGACCCGGCGCGCCCGATACGTCGACACGGTGGTCGCGATCACGAAGATGCCGTCGTCGCCGCGCTTGACGGTCTCGACCGCCTCGCCCAGCTTGACCGGGAGCTGCACGCCCTCGACGACCCGCTGCCACGCGGCGACGAGCTCCTCCTTGGAGGCGTCGAACACCGGCAGGAACGACACGTTCTCCGAGTCGGCGGGCTCGGCCATGAAGTGCTTGCCCTTGGGGTAGCGCGCCACGGTCGACGACAGGGTGTGCTCCTTCTCGAGCACCGCGCACGACAGCCCGTGCTTGACGCACGACAGCCCGGCGGACAGCCCGGCCGGGCCCGAGCCGACGATCACGACGTCGAGCACGCCGGCCGGGGCGGTCGTGCCGGCGAGCTCGCGCGTGATGTGCTCGATCACGGCGCGCCCGAGGTTCGCGGCGTTCTTGACCAGCGGCTTGCCGGCGACCTCGCCGATCAGATACTGGCCCGGGATCCCGGTCTGGAAGTTCTCGTCGAGCTCCGGCACGGTCAGCATGCGCGGCGTCGTGCCCTTGCGGTACATCACGAGCGCCATCGTCGGGCACGAGGTCGCGCACTGCTCGCACTGCACGCAGTCGGTGAACCGCACGACGCGGACCTTGTGATCGACGAGCTCGAGCACCTTGGTCGGGCACACGTCGATGCAGGCCTCGCAGCCGATGCAGCGATCGTCGTTGATCGAGTGCAGCAGCGGGAGCACGGTCTCGACGTCGAGGCCGATCGCTTGCTCGCGCCGCTTCACGCGCGCCCGGCGATCGTCGAGCACGGCGCCGAGGCTGAGGAACAGGAACGCCACGACAGCGATGGCGATGGGAACCGCGGGATCCATCGGGGAGAAGACATCTTCGTGCAAGTCGCGCACCCAACGCTACCCCCTACGATCTGGGGTGGTTATCCAGGTGCCAGATCGTCCCAGCGGACCTCGAAGTGTCCCAAGGCGGTCGGCGCCCACCAGGCCCATCTCGGCGCGTCGACCTGGCATCAGCGGTTCGCGTGCGCCACCTGCCACGTCGTGCCGACCGAGGTCGGCGACCCGGGGCACATCTTCGTTGCGGGCGCGATGGGCGCGCAGGTCAAGGATCTGCTACCCGCCGAGCTCACCCCGACCGGCCTCGGCACCGGGCTGGCGTGGGATCACGCGAGCGCGACCTGCACCAACAGCTACTGCCACGGCGACACGCTCAACCAGGTCGATCCCATGACGAACATGATCGTGCCCGGCGCCGGCGGCACGGACACGCGGCCGGTGTGGACCAAGATCGACGGGACCCAGTCCGCGTGTGGCGCCTGCCACGGCACGCCCCCACCGCCGCCTCACCCGAAGAACGAGGACTGCGGCGTGTGCCACTCGTCGATGAACCCGGGTGACTTCGCCAAGGGCATCATCTCGTATCCCGAGCTGCACATCGACGGTCGCGTCGAGGTGACGTCGACCCAGCCGTGCGACAGCTGCCACGGTGGTGGTGGCCAGTCCGCGCCCCCGCGCGACGCGCACAACAACATGTTGACCACGGCGCCGGGCGTCGGCGCGCACGGCCAGCACATGACCTCGAGCTCGACGTGGCACGCCCCGATCGCGTGCAACGAATGTCACCAGGTGCCGGGAAGCACGACGGATCAGACGCACCTCGATTCGATCAACGAGGTCTACCTCGATCCCACGATCGCCGTGCCGGGCGCGCCGACGGGCACCGGTGGCCACCTGCAGATCGCGGGGGCCGCGTACGACCCGGCCACGCTGACGTGCGCGGGCTCGTACTGCCACGGTGGCGGCGGCAGCCCGCTCAAGGGCGGCACCGCGATCACGCCGAAGTGGACCCAGGTCGACGGCACCCAGGCGAAGTGCCAGTCGTGTCACGGCATGCCGCCGCCGGCGCCGCACCCGGCCAACGGCAACTGCGGGACGTGTCACCCGACGATGATCGCGGGCGACAACCTGACGATCGCGTACCCGGCGAAGCACATCGACGGCGCGGTCGACGTGATCAACGATCAGCCCTGCGACACGTGCCACGGCAGCAGCGGCAACGCCGCGCCGCCGAAGGACACCACCGGCGGGACGACGACGAACCTGCGCAGCGTCGGCGCGCACCGCAGCCACGTCGACGCGTCGACGTGGCACGCGCAGGTCACGTGCGACCAGTGCCACAAGGTCCCCACCGCGGTCGGGTCGATCGGCCACGTCGATACGGCGCTCCCCGCCGAGATCACGTTCGGCAACCTCGCCGGCAACACCGCGACGTGGAACGGCTCGACGTGCAGCAACGCGTATTGCCACGGCGCGACGCTCAAGAGCGGCACCGGCCCCGCCGGCGGGACCGCGACCAAGCCGGTGTGGACCACGGTCGACGGCTCGCAGAGCCAGTGCGCGTCGTGCCACGGCACGCCGCCACCGCCACCGCACCCCAGTGATGCCGACTGCGGCAAGTGCCACGACACCATGACCGCCGGTGGCGGGCTCGTGATCACCTCGCCGGCGCGCCACATCGACGGCAACCTCGACGTCAACACCAACCAGGCGTGCAACACCTGCCACGGCGGGGCGACCGGCAACGCGCCGCCGCAGGACACGCTCAAGAACACCGCGACCAACACGCGCGGCGTCGGCGCGCATCAGAGTCACCTCGCGCCGAGCACGCTGTTCTTCAAGCCGATCGCGTGCACCGACTGTCACGTGGTGCCGGCGACGGTCAACTCGCTCGGGCACCAGGACACGCCGCTGCCCGCCGAGGTCAAGTTCAGCGGTCGGGGTGGCACGTCGCCGACGTGGAACGGCGCGACCTGCAGCAACGTGTACTGCCACGGCGCGACGCTCACCAGCGGCACCTCCGGCGCGGGTGGCACGGCGACCTCGCCGTTGTGGTCCAAGGTCGACGGCACCCAGGCGACGTGTCAGTCCTGTCATGGCTTCCCGCCGCCGGCGCCGCACCCGCAGAGCAGCGACTGCGGCACCTGCCACGCCGACGTCCAGGCAGGCGCGAACACGACGTTCACGGATACGACCAAGCACATCGACGGCAGCGTCGACGTCACGACCACCCAGGCGTGCAACAGCTGTCACGGCGGCACCAACAACGCACCTCCGAAGGACACCACCAACGGCTCGGCGACCACGCTGCGAGGCGTCGGCGCCCACCAGGCCCACGTGGTGACCGGCTCGACGTGGCACGCCGACGTCACCTGCGCGCAGTGTCACGTCGTGCCGTCGTCGACGACGTCGGTCGGTCACATCGACACCGCGCTGCCCGCGGAGGTCATGTTCACGGGGATCGCGACCGGGACGTGGAACGGCAGCACGTGCAGCTCGTACTGTCACGGCTCGACGCTCGGCGCGGGTGGCACGGCCACGCTGCCGCTGTGGACCAAGGTCGACGGCACGCAGAGCACGTGCAGCTCGTGCCACGGGCTGCCGCCGCCGGCGCCGCACCCGGCCGCCACCAACTGCGAGGGCTGTCACCCCGACGCCGGGGCGAACCACACGATCACGACGCCGGCGCAGCACATCGACGGCGTCACGCAGGTGACCGCCGGCGCGAACCACCCGACGGGCTACGCGCAGGTGACGATGCACGGCTACGAGGTCGACAAGACCGGCATGGGCTCGTGCGCCACCGCGGGCTGCCACGGCGTCGCGTTGACCGGCGGCACCAGCGGCGGTCCGTCGTGCGCGACGGCGACCGGCTGCCACGACAAGGTCGGCGGCGGCCTGACGTGGCAGACCCAGTGCACGTTCTGTCACGGCGACATCGCGGTGCCGACGGGCAACGTCGCGCCGCCGCAGGGCGTGCTGGGCGCGACCGCGCCGACCGA
>JAPLLF010000389.1 GCA_026387715.1 Pseudomonadota bacterium | reverse complement strand
GACGAGCATCTGGCGTGACCGCACCTACCTCGACATGACCAAGCTCGACACCACCTACGCCGCCGCGGCTTGACCGATCACCGACGACGAATCCCGATGTTCCCCCTTCAGGCAATCACACAAAAAAAGGGACTTGACCCGCGTCCCGCACTATGATGACGCGATGACCGCCGACGCGCTGTGGGCCAAGATCGCGGCCAACCCCGATGCGCCCGACGGTGGCGACGCCACGTATCTGGTGTACGCCGACGCGGTCGGCGGCGAGGTCGGCGAGCGCATCGTGCTGATGCAGCAGCACCCGGATGGGCCGGTGCTGGCGGCGTACCTCGAGAAGCAACGCGCGACCCTGTACGGACCACGGCTGGCGAAGCTCGCCACCATCCACTGGGACTGGCACCTCGGCTTCCTGCGCAGCGTCACGTACATGCCGAAGGGCGGAGACGATCACGCTGTCGTCGCCGAGATCCTGGCGCTGCCGGCGGCGGCGTTGCTCCGGGAGCTCGTCGTGTTCGCTCGCAACGGCGCCACCGCACACTACGCGGACCTCGCGCGCCCCCCGACGCTGGCGGCGATCGACGTCGTGACGTGCACGCTCGATCTCGCGACCGCGCTCGCCGATCCAGATCACGTGCGCTGGCTCGCGATGGCCTCCGACCACGCGGAGCTGCCGCCGGAGCTGTGGAGGTTCGCCGACCTGCGATGGCTCGAGCTCCGCGCGCCCCAGCTCGTCGCGATCCCGCCGACCATCGCGCGGCTGTCGCGGTTGTTCCGGCTGGATCTCGAGTGCTGCGTCGCGCTGGACACGTTACCGGATGAGCTCTGGGCGATGGAGTCGATGCGCGAGGTCTCGGTGGACAGCGAGTGCTTCGGGCTGCGCGACCGCTACAACCTCGAACGCCTCGGCCCGCTCGTCGCCGGGTTCGCGCGGGCGCGCACGCCCGGCCGCCGCCGGGTGATCGAAGCGAGCCTGCTGATCGGCGAGACCGCGAACCCGCGGACGCTCGCGACGACCGAGTACCTGATGGCGGCGCTCGACTCGAACATCGGCGACGTGCGCGCCGCAGCCCTCGCCGAGCTCCAGCACGTGCTGCCGGATCCGTTCGCCGCGAGCGGCTTCCCCGCCAGGGCGACGTTCGCGCTCGTCGGCAAGACGAACTACGACAAGCAGGCGCTCAAGACCAAGCTCGCCGAGCGCGGCGGCAAGCTCGCCGGCAAGGTCACCACGGAGGTCACGCACGCGATCGTCGGCGAGACGCCCGGCGGCAAGCAGTTCGGGCTCGCCGCGAGCGTCGTCGTCGCCCTCGAGACGCACCTGAGGAAGCTGCTCGAGGCCGCGCCGCCCACGACGCCCGCGACGCCCGCGGGGCCGGACCTCGGCGCGATCCGCGCGCAGCTGCGCAGCCGCGACGAGGACCAGACCAGGGCCGCGATCGCGGCCCTGCAGGACGGCGTCGATCCGTCGCTGTACGCCGACCTCGTCGTGGTCGTGCAGGACACCACCCTGAAGAAGTCGCGCGACGGCGCCAAGAAGCTGCTCACCCTGTACGCGCCACCCGCGGTGAGCGAGGCGATGCGCGAGCACCTCAAGGTCAGCGTGCTCGTGCCCGGCATGGGCGAGGCGAATCGCTTCGCGCGCCTCTCCAGGTTCGCCGAGGCGGCAGGCACCGTCGACGGCCTGGACCTCGCGCGGCTGCTCGTCGCGCGCGCCAGCGTCGGCACGCAGTACGTGTTCGCGCGCGGCGATCGCGCGGACGCGCGCGCCGCGATCGCGGCGCTGCTCGCCCGGCACGCGTCGCCGACGGAGCTGCACCTGCAAGCGCACGAGCTCGCGCAGGTGCCGGCCGCGATCGCGGACTTCCCGCAGCTCGAGACGATCCACCTCGACGGCAATCGCTTCGTCGAGTTCCCGCGCGAGCTGCTCGACCTCCCGCGCCTCAGGAAGGTCGATCTCGCACGCAACCGCGTGCACGACGTGCCGCACGAGCTCGCGGCGACCGGCCTCGCGTCGCTGTCGCTCGCGGCGAACGCGCTGACCACCTTCCCGATGGGCGTCCTCGCGGTGACGTCGCTGCGCGAGCTCGATCTCTCGAGCACGCAGACCTACATGCCCGACGAGACCCGCATCACGGGCCTTCCCGACGGGATCCGCGCCCTGCAGCGCCTCGAGCGCCTGCGGTACCACTTCAACATCCTGCGCGAGCTGCCCGACGGGCTGTTCACGCTGCCCGCGCTCGTCGAGCTCGACTTCATGATGTGCGAGCTGCCGGACCAGGTGCCGCTCGCGCAGCTGGCGCGGCTGCCGAAGCTCGCGCGCCTCGACGTGCGGTTCTCGACCTGGCGCGAACGCCAGGCCGAGCTCGCCGCCGCGCTGCCCAACGTGACCATCGTCGCCTGACGTTACTGCTCGGTGGCGAGTCGCTGCCGCAGCTTCGCCGCCGCGGCGGTCGCGTACGCGTGGCACGCGCCGGGGTCGGCGAAGGGCCTGGAGAAGTCGGGATGGACCGAGATCATGACGTCGCACGGCAGGTGGTCGACGACCTCGATGCTGTGCTGGAACGCCGCCGCGCCGCCGGTGAACCGAAACCCGTCGTCGGAGACCGCGTTGAGGCTATCGGCGTAGACCAGGTCCTGGCACGTCCCCGCTTCGCAGGATCGCCAGGTCCACGTCGTCGAACCGGGCGTGTGACCGGGCGTGTAGTGCGCGACGAGCGACACGTCGCCGAGCTGGATCGCCTCACCATCGCCGACGACGTCGACGTGCGCGACCGGGGCGAAGCGGAGCGCTGGCTCGCGCCCCGACCTCGCCTGCGGATCGTCGTCGGTCGGCTGCCCCGCCGCCAGCGCGACCGCGCCGCGGGCGCTGGCGACCACCCGCGCGCCGCTCCGCTGCTGCAGGCCGGCGATCCCACCGGCGTGATCGAAGTGCGCATGGGAGCTCGCGATCACCCGAACATCGGCGACGTGGAACCCGAGCTGCTCGATGTTCGCCGCGATGACCGCGACCGACTGCGGCAGCCCGCCATCGAGGAGGATGTGCCCTGCCGGCGTCGTGATCAGCAGGGATGACAGGCCATCCGTCCCGACGTAGTACGTGTTCGCCGAGATATTCAATGGTGCGCGCGGAAGATTCCAATCCTCGCAGTTGTCACACCGGATCGCGGCGTCAGCCGGGCGAGGCACCGGGGCGGCGTGTGGGCGTCGCACCGCGCACGCAAGCCCACCACCGATCAGGACCACGAGGATGACGCACACTTGACGGCTGAGACCTTCCATTCGGATCCTCCATGACACGTCAGACTCGCCAGAACGCGCTGAAACCAACGGGAACGACCGTTTCAGGTGATCCCGAGGGCCGGTGGTACGATTCCAGGATGAACAGATGGGCGGCGATCGTCCTCATGACCACGCTTGGTTGCGGCAAGGCAAGGCGGATCCAGTCCTGAGCGCTCGACGGCGCACGCATGAAATTCGTGGTGCTTGACGGCGACGCTTGAACGGCGGCCGAAGGAGGATCAGCCTCGGCGGTATGGCCAGCAAACCGAGACGAGTCAGCGCCCGAGCC
>JAPLLF010000969.1 GCA_026387715.1 Pseudomonadota bacterium | reverse complement strand
CGCCTCACGCTGCTCGGCGGCGGTCTTGGTCTTCTCGTGCTCCTCGGCGTTCTCGGCCTTCTCCTTGGCCTCGCCGAGCGGATCGCGGGTCTTGTCGTAGACCTTGTCGCGCTCCTTGTCCGCGCGATTCTCCGCGCGCTTGGCTGCGCCGATCCCGGCGTGGCCCTTCGTGTTCTCCTTCTCCTCGACGCGCTCCTTGGCGCTCGAGAGCTTCTCGTCCGCCTCGCGGCGCTCGGCGCGGCTCGCGTTGTTGGTGCTCACGCCGACCCGCTGGTGATACTCGACCTCCCCACCAGCCTCGGACTGGATGGCGATCTCCTCGAGTCGATGCATCGCGTGATGCCAGAGCTCGTGGTCGTAGTCCTGATCTTGGTCGGGCGCGTCGGCCTTCGGCCGGCGTGGCGTCTTGCCGTCGTAACGTTGCAACCCGGCGAGCGCCCCGTCGGCGCGATCGACCGACTGGGTCGGTGACAGCCACGTCTTGCCGCGAAAGAACACGACGTCGCGGATCTGCTCTTCGCCGAGGGCGTGGAGATCCAGGTGAGGCCCATGCCCATGGCCCTCACCATTGGCCTCCTCGTTTGCAGCGCCGACCTTCGCGAGGTGCTTCGCGGCGTGCTCGTCCTTGCCCTTCGCGGTGGTGCCCGCGTGCTTCGCATCGACACCGTCCTTGACGGTATCGACGTGGGGCCGGACTTCCTTGGCGCGTTCGTTGGTCTGGAGTTTTTCGACTTGTGGCTCGCTCACGGGGACCTCGCGGGTTTGCGGCCCATGATACGCCTCTGCCCGTCCGGCCCCCCCTTTTCACGCATCCGACCCCTTGAAAGAGTAAGATCGCCAGACGATGGGGAACGACGACACCTACGTCCAGGTGCGATATCGCCGCCTACGCTTGCGGACCCAGCTGGCCGTCGCCCGAGCCGGTGCCGAGGCTCCGGATTCGCTGGAGTCCACCCAGAAGCAACTCGCCGTGGTCGAAGGGCAGCTCGCCGCCCTTCCGACCGACCTCGACCGCCGCGACGTCCAGCTCGCCGCCACCCTGCAACTCGACGGCGATGCGCTCGACTTCTTGTGGGCGGTCGTCGCGCGGGCCTCGGATCCATTGCTGCTCGCGCAGCTCCAGGTCATCTGCGGCAGCGACGCCCGACGCGGGTTGTCGCTCGCCCACTACGCGACGATCATGGGGCTCGACGGCGCGCGGAGCCAGGCGCTCGCGGCCCTGCTCCAGCCGGGACACCCGCTGCGTCGCTACCGCTTCCTGATCGCCCCCGAGGACACGCTCGTCGACGTGTGCTCCCCGCTGACGGTCCCGCCACGGCTGGTGGCCTACCTGCAAGGCGACGACGAGCCCGAGGACGCGATCTCCGCCGCCGGCGGACGCGTCGTCGTGCCCTACGACGTCCAGCTCGACGACGCCCAGCGCGCGACGATCCACCAGATCACGATGGCGCTCGCGGGCAGCGCGCCCGTGGTGATCGTGGTCGAAGGGCCGATCGGGTCGGGGCGCCGCACGGCGATCGCCCTCGCCGCCTCGCGGGCGGTGATCGCCGTCGATGTCGGTCGCATCGCGAACGCGCCGGGAGCGCTCGAGGCGACGCTCGCCGCCCAGCTGCGCGAGTGCTTGCTCGCGGACGCGATCCCGGTGATCGCCAGCGTCGACGAGCTGTTCGGTGGACCATCGGATCCCAGCGAGCGGCGGCACCTGCTGGCGCGCGCGCTCGAGACCACCCCGGGACCGATCGTGCTGACCTCGGCCGTCCGCGGGATCGACCTCGGGGTCCGCGGGCGCCGCGTCCTGCGACTACCGTGGCCCGTCCCCGAGACCGCGGCCCGCCGCCAGCTGTGGAAGCGCGCGCTCGGCGACGACGCCGGCGACCTCGAGGGCGGCCTCGACGAGCTCGCGCTGCGCTACCGTCTCGGCGCCGGAGGGATCGAGGCCGGCGTGACCTCCGCCCACTTCCTCAAGGAGGCCCGCGGCCCCACCGCGCGCCTCGAGCTCCACGATCTCCAGGAGGGCATCCGCAACAACATCGCCGAGCAACTCGGCGAGCTGGCCCAGCGGATCGACGTCAAGCAACGCTGGGACGACCTCGTGCTTCCGCCGGAGACCCTCGACGACGTGCGCGGGCTGATCGCCCGGGTCAGGCAGGCCCATCAGGTCTACGAGAAGTGGGGGTTCAAGCAGAAGATGCCGCGCGGGATCGGCGTCGCGGCGCTGTTCAGCGGGCCGCCCGGCACCGGCAAGACCATGGTCGCTGGCCTGCTCGCGCGCGAGCTCGACCTCGAGCTGTATCAGGTCGATCTCTCCAAGGTCGTGTCGAAGTGGGTCGGCGAGACCGAGAAGCAGCTCGCGAAGATCTTCGACGCCGCCGACGCGGGCCACGCGCTGCTGCTGTTCGACGAGGCCGACTCGCTGTTCGCCAAGCGCACCGAGGTGAAGTCCGCGGTCGATCGCTACGCCAACCTCGAGGTGAACTTCCTGCTCCAGCGGGTCGAGAGCTTCGGCGGCGTGACGATCCTCACCACCAACCTCGACACCAGCATCGATCCCGCGCTGCGACGGCGGCTCGCCAGCCACATCGTGTTCCACGCCCCCGAGCACGCGGAGAGCACGATGCTCTGGCAACGGATGCTCACCACGCAGGCGCCGGTGGCCGGCCGGCTCGAGTTCTCCGCGCTCGCCAAGGAGTTCGCGACGATGTCGGGCGCGAACATCCGCAACGCCGTGCTCGCGGCCGCGTTCATGGCCGCCGCGGAGGGCACCGCGATCTCGAGCGAGCACCTGCAGCGCGCCGCGCGCAGCGAGTATCGTGCGATGGGCCGCGCGCTCTAGGAGCTGGTGTGTCATGGCGCCTCGGCGTGACGGTTAGGCGCCGAATCGGCGTGCCCACCACGCTGATCGTGCACCCAGGCGCCAACCGTGCGCGCGACGCACCGTCGGCGCGGGCGATCGACGGCGGCGCATGCCTTGCACCTCGTGCCGTGAAGCATGTCCAGTCACGATGCCGCGAGGCACACCCGCCACACCCGCGCGTTCGTCGGGCTCGCGCTCGCGCTCGCGACGAACGGTTGCCATCACGAGGTCGTCGTCGCCGACGAGATCCAACCGGTCACGAGCGCCACGTCGGTGTGCAGCACCCCGACGCCGGCACCGACCACGCTCGCGATGCTCAGGGCGTACCTCGACGGGGCGATGCTCCCCGCCGAGCCCACCTCGCTCGATCACAACGTCATGTCGCCCGACGCCAAGTATGACCTCGGGGTCTGGGGCACCGGGCAGACCAAGGACCACGCGTTCAAGACCGAGGGCGTATTCAGCCAGATCTGCAAGCTCCACCCCGAGATGCTGGCCTACGTGTTCGTCGGCCAGAATCGGTTCGCGGCGCAGGTCGACGACAAGGGCGCGTTCAAGATCGCCGGGCTGCCGGCGGGGACCTACGAGCTCGACGTCTGGAACCCGAAGCTCAAGTCGGCGCCGCAGACCATCAAGGTCGGCGCCGACGGCAGCGCCACTGCGAAGTTCTCGTTGACGCGCTGACCGTCAGTGACCGCTCGACAGATCGTCGAGCATCTCGCTGCTCAGCGTCGCGGTGAACGGCACCGTCGAGCTTACCGGCGATGCAGGCTCATGGTCGCCCCGCCGTGCGGAGCCCCGCGCAGACCTTCGACGTGATCGTCGCCAGCGCCTGCAACGTCGGCGTCCAGCGCGCCTCGTGGTCGGGCGTGCGCAGGAGCTGGCCGGCCCGCGCGCGGACCAACGCGAGGGTGTCAGGATCGCAGCCGGCCCGCACGGTGGCGCTCAGCTCGTCAGTGGCGGCGCACGTCGGGTCATCCAGCACGTCGTTCGAGGCGGCCGCCACGCGACAGACCAGCGCGCGCGCGCGCACGCCGCAACTCGTCGTGCCGGCGGCGACCTCCTGGATCGTGATCAGCGATCGCGGCGCGAACGTCGCGAGCGCCGCGGTCAGCTCGGTGCACCCAGGCGACCTCACCACGGGCGGCAGCTGCGCCCGGACCTCCGCCGCATCGGCGTCACGCCCCAGCACGTCGTAGATCGCGGCGAGCTTGACGAGGGTACCGGGACTGGCGTGAAGCGGCGTGAAGCTGGCGAGGATCCGCATGGCGGTCGCGGCGGCATGCGCATCCGCGACGACGTTCACCAGATCGTCGAGCGCTGCCACCCGGAGCCCCGGGACCGGCGAATCCAGGAATCCCGCGAGCGCCTGCTCCAGATCGCCTCGGCCGTCACGAACGTGACGACACCACGCCATCGCGTACGCGAAGACGTCATCCGCGAGCACGCCACGCCGTTCGCAGATCGTCGGCCACGCCACGAACACCGCGGCGAAGTGCGGCGACAGCCGTGGAACCACGACGACCCCATCCCCGCCCCCACTCCCGATCTCGCCCACGATGGCGACGCTCGGTAGCGGGACCGTGAGCAGCCTCGCCTCCGCGTGGCGACGCGCGAGATCCCAGCCGACGAGTTGCTCGGCCAGGCCGAGGTTGGCGTCCCGACGCGGCGCCCGTGGGGGTGCGCACGCAACGACCAGCCCGCACAGCCCCACGATCACGTGGCGGATCGACCGGGATGGCACATGATCCGGACACCAACGCCGGCTTGTGGTTGCGCGAGCCGCGCCAGATCGACAGGGGCGTACATTTTTGGCGCCGTCTCGCCGACCAGGACGCCCGACCACGATAACGTGGGCACTTGCACACGCTCGACCTTCGACAAGCGGCACGCGCGCGACGGCCCGCGATCGAGACGCCCACCAGCATCGCGCCGGCGGTGATCGCGACGTGGCGAGGCCGGATGATCAACGAGCACGGCTCGTCGTGCGTGTTCGAGGGGCTCGCCGCGCAGCTCGCGGCGCTCGGACGCGTGGACGACGCGGCGCAGTGCCGGCTGTTCGCGGACGAGGAGCGGGAGCACGGCGCGCTGTGCGGTGCGGTCGTCGAGGCCTCGGGCGGCGCGGCCCTCGCGGAGGTGTCGCCACCGTCGATCGTGCCGGCGCACGCCGACACGACCCCGCGCGCGGCGGTGGTCCGCAACATGATCTCGATCTGCTGCCTGAGCGAGACCGTCGCCGTCGCGTTGATCGGCGCCGAGCGGCTCGAGATGCCCGAGGGCCCGCTGCGCGTGCTGCTCGACAAGATCTGGGCCGACGAGATCGGGCACTCGCGGTTCGGATGGCGCTACGTCGCCCACGAGCTCGCCGCGCTCACCCCCGACGAGCTCGACGCGGTCGCGCGCTATCTGCCGGTCGCGTTCGGCCACCTCGAGGCCCACGAGCTCGCGCACATCCCGGTCGCCACGACGTGGCCCGCCGAGGGCGTCGCCTATGGGCTGTGCGACGGCGGTGACGCGCGCGCGCTGTTCTACGACACGGTGACCGAGGTGATCATTCCACAGCTCGAAGCGCACGGCCTGTCGGCTGCGCGCGCCTGGGACCAGAGGAGAACAGCATGAAGCCCGAAGTTCGTCGCGCGGCCCTCCGCGCAGCTGCCAAGACCGCGTTCGTCGTCTCGATCGGCGCGGTCGGCGCGATCGGATGTGGGGGCACGCAGCCTTCGCCCCCCGCCAACGCGGTCGGATCGACACCGGCACCGGCGACCACGCCGCCCGCGACGACGGCGGCCACCTGCGCCGA
>JAPLLF010000645.1 GCA_026387715.1 Pseudomonadota bacterium | reverse complement strand
AGCACCACCGCGTCGCGCTCGTGCGCGATCAGCCGCCCGAGGAGCTGCTCGGAGCGGCCCTCGTTGTAGACGTCCGCGGTGTCGACGAAGTTGATCCCGGCCTCGCGGGCCTGCCGGTAGATCGCGCCCGCGGTCGCCTCGTCGGCGTCGCCGCCGAACGCCATGCACCCGAGGGCGACGCGCGAGACCCGGACGTCCTGCCGAGCGTGCGCATCCGATCAGCGGGCGAACGCGTGCTCGATGCGCGCCAGGATCTTCTCTTCCGTCGAGGAGACCTTGCCGAACCCGAGGATGCCACCGGCCGACGAGGCGACCATCTTGGCGAAGCCGACGATCTGGTTGCGGAGCAGGCGGTTCTGCTCGTCGTTGAGCTGCGACGCGAGCGCCTTGATGTAGGCCTCCCACGCGGTGAACAGCTCCTCGCCGGGCGCCTTGGTGAGCCACTGGTTGAGCAGCTCGTAGCCGTCGGTGCCCTGCTCGAGGCCCTTGCCGTGCGCGCCCTGGAGGATCGCGGTGCGCTCGTTGTCCTGGATGGTGCCGTCGGCCCACGCGACCTGGATCAGCGGCGCCAGCGAGAGCGCCGCGATCGTCTTGGCGCTGAGGCCGAGATGCACGAGCTTCTCGAGGACGCTGTCGTCGGTCATGCCCGACGCCTTGCGCAGGTCGTCCTTGGCCTTCTGCGTGTCCAGCTTGTCTTTCAGATGCGCCAGCTTCTCCTGGTTCTCCTTCTCGTAGAAGTGATCCTCCAGAGCCCGACCGCGATCTTCGAGAGTGACTTCGCTCATTTGCTCGAACCATACCAAAGTTTCGCCGTGCGGTCGGGTGATCGCCCGTGGCGGCGTAGTAAATTGGCGGCGGTGAGTCAGCGCCGTCGCAATCGCGTTCGCGGCGGAGGCCCTGGTGGGCTGCGGCTGTGGCTGGGGCCCATGGTGATCCTCGGGGGGATCGCGCTGCTCGGGTTCGCCAGCTTCTACATGCTCGACCACCTGTGGACCGGCGGCGACGCCCCCAAGGATTCGAACGGCATCGGCGCGCTCGAGCACTACGTCAAGTTCGACTCGCACTCGATCACCGACGCGGTCGGCGGCCTCGCCGGGATGACCGCCGCGGTGCTCGGCATCGTGATCACGGTGGTCTCGCTCCTCGTGCAGCTGACCTCGGAGCGCTACAGCGGCGTCGCCCAGATGTTCTTGCGCGATCGCACCAACGTCGTCGTGATGGCGTACTACGTCGTCACCGGCGTCGTCGGCGTCGCGCTCAGCCTCGCGGTGCACGAGGCGTTCGTCCCGCGCGCGACGGTGCTCGCGATGATGGGCGCCACGGCGTTCGGCCTGCTCATCATGCTGCCGTACTTCGCCTACGTGTTCCGGTTCCTCGAGCCGGTGAACCTCGTCGCGCGCATCGAGCGCGAGGCGGTCCGCGACCTGATCGCGGCGTCGCGAGACGCCGAGGCCGTGTCGTCGGGGCAGGCGCCCGCGCTGATCGCGCTCGAGGAGCTCACCGACATCACGTCGAACTCGATCTCCGGCAAGGACAAGATCATCGCGAGCCGGGCGGTCGACGCGATCAAGGATCTCATCGTCGGATACCTCGCGATCAAGAAGACCGTCCACGACCAGTGGTTCACGATCAGCGACGAGATCCGCGACAATCCGGACTTCGTCGCGATGGACGCCGAGTCGCTGCGCGACATCGAGGCCGACAAGATGTGGCTCGAGTGGAAGGCGCTGCGCCAGTACCTCGGCATCTACGCCGAGGCGCAGAGCGCGATGCCCGACATCAACTACCTCATCGCGATCGACACGCGCTACATCGGCGAGGCGGCGCTCGCCAGGGCGGATCGAAACGTCGTCGAGCTCGTGTTCCGGTTCATGAACAGCTACCTGCGCGCCGCGCTCAACGCGCGCGCGGTGCGCACCGCGTACAACGTGCTCAACCAGTACCGGCTGCTCGTCGAGAGCATGATCAAGGGCGGGGCGCCGGAGCTGGCCATCGAGGGCGTGCGCCACATGATCTACTACGGGCGCACGAGCTACGACATGCAGCTCGGGTTCGTCACCGAGACCGTCGCGTACGACGTCGGGGCGGTCTGCGAGTTCGCCCACACGTTCGATCCGGATGGCATCGATCTCAAGACGCTCGACATGTTCCTCGAGCTCGACCAGCCGCTGCGGCTCAAGCGGCAGGAGTCCGGACTCCAGGGCATCCGCAAGGCGCAGATCAAGCTCGCCTGCTACTACCTCGCGACCGGCGCCGACGCGCGCGCCCGCCAGATTGCCGACGACATGGCGGGCGAGGATCGCGAGCGGCTCGCCGCCATCCGCGACCAGCTGACCCGCGTCGAGACCAAGGCGTTCTGGGAGGTCATCGATCGCGGGCGCAACTTCGAGTACATGCCGAAGAAGCAGAAGGATCAGCTCGGCCGGTTCTTCGACCTGCTTCCCGAGGCGCCCACCGCGGCGCCGGTCGTCGACCCGGTCGACTGAACGCAAACGTAAAGTGCGCCAGGACAAGCCTGGTCGGAGAGGAAGGCATGTAACAGCCGAAACTTCGAAGAGTGACCCGGGGTGAGAGTCCCACCGACGACGACGGAGACCGCCACGTCGGAAGCGAGTCTT
>JAPLLF010000706.1 GCA_026387715.1 Pseudomonadota bacterium | reverse complement strand
AGCCCGCGCACCCGGGTGGCGAGCGCCCGGCTCGCGTCGTCGTCGAGGAAGCCGTGCGAGACGACCGGGATCGTGAGGGTGGGATGGAGCGCGCGCAGGCGCATCGCGCACGCGTCCGCGATCCCCGGCGCCGCCCCGACGAGCACGATCGGCACCGACGCGGTTGCCGCCGCGTCGCACAGGAGGGGCAGCAGATCCGTGCCGTTGACGTTGTGCCGGAGATCGACGCCGAGGAGCCGCGCCGCGATCCGGATCCCGACGCCGTCGGGCAGCACGAGGTCCGCGCGGGCCAGGGTCGCGCGCAGCGCGGCATCGGTCGTCGCGAGGTTCAACGCGTGCGGGTGGACGAAGCACACGAGCCGCGGCGCGCCCGCGGCGGTGCCGACGATCCGCGCCACCGCGTCGCGCGCGGCGACGTTGTCGACCCGGGCCGCGACGATCCACGGGCGCGGCTCGTCGCGCCCCGCGGGTGCGATCGCCTGCGCGACGACCGCGGACACCAGCGTGGTCAGATCCTGACGCGGCGAGCGGGCCGCGAGCCGCTGCGCCTCGTCGGCCGCGGCGCCGTCGTACGCGAGGCCGAGGAGGACGCGCGCCTCGATCGGGGAGAACCGGCCGCGACGCCGCGTGGGATCGAGCCGCGAGCCGATGAGGTCCGCGCGCCCGCGGACGACCTCGGACCAGGGGGCGGGTGGCAACAGGTCGAGTGCCGTCGTCATCGCATCACCTGCAGGCAGAGCTCGAACAGGCCGCGCGCGGTGCGATCCCAGGTGAACGCCGCGGCGTGGGGTGGCCCCTCGGCGCGCGTGCGCGCCCGCAGCAGGCGATCGGCGAGCACGCGCTCGATCCCGGCGGTCAACGCGCGCTCGTCGAGCGGATCGGCGAGCACCGCGAGCGCGCCGAGCACCTCGGGCAGCGAGCCGGCGGCGGCGGCGACGACGGGCACCCCGCAGGCCAGCGCCTCGAGCGCCGGGAGCCCGAAGCCCTCGTGCAGGCCGACCATCGCGACCGCGTCCGCGGCGGCGATGACGGCGGGGAGCACGGCGTCGTCGACGAAGCCCGGCAGCCGGACGCTCGCGTCGATGCCGAGCCGCGTGATCTCGGCCCGCACCGCCGCCAGCCCACCCCAGTCCGCGCCGATCAGCACGAGCTCGTGCGTGCGCACCGCGGAGCTCGCGGCGAACGCGCGCACGAGCCGGAGGTGATTCTTGCCGGGCGCCTCGAAGCGCGCGGGATAGACGATGTAGGGCCCGACCACGCCGATCGCAGCCCGCGCCGCGCGCGCGCGGGGGTCGTCGGCTGCGAGCGGCACGAACCGCGCGACGTCGACGCCGTTGGGGATCACGGTGGGCTGCGCCCCCGGGACGCAGGCGACGACGTCGTCCGCGGTCGCCCGGCTCGGCGTCGCGAGCGCATCGACGTGGCCCAGCGCGCGCGGGAGCACGTGGCGCGCGTAGAGCATGCGGGCGACGTCGTACTTGCCGCGGACGTGGAGCTGCGCGAGATCGTGCACGACGGCGACGCTCGGGATCGTGCCGGGCCGCGCGTGGACGCGGCGATTGCCGGCGAGGTGCAGGATCACCGACGCGCCGAGGTCGGCCGCGAGCGCCGTCGAGCGCAGCGCGTACCACGCGCTGCTCGCCAGCGGCGACGCGAGCGAACGCGTGAGCACGTAGGGTGACGTGTCGACGAGCGCGTCGCCGTAGGCGTCCATCTCCCGGCGCGTGCCGAAGACGTGCACGCGGCCGCCGTGCTCGATCGCGAGGCGCGCGAGCCGCGGCAGCACCTCGCGGACGTAGACGCCGATGCCCGACCGGCCGAGGTCGGTGCCGCCGAGCCCGATGGCGATGCGCGGGCGCGCGTGAGGATCGAGGATGGGTGCTGGGGCGATGCGCGATGGCAGGTTCACGAGGCTTGCCTCCTGAGGTTCGACACGTGGGGATCGATGGCGGTGATCCGGATCAGCCGCGCGGGGGAACCCACGGCCACCGCGTCGGCGGGAATCTCGCCGCGCACGACGCTGTTCGCGCCGATCAGCGCGCGGTCCCCGATCCGCGCGCCGGCGAGGACGGTCACCTGGTTGGTCAACGTCACGCCATCGCCGATCGAGGTCGCGCCGCGCTGGACTCGTCGGGGGCGTCGGCGAGTGGCTCGCCGACGAGGTGACCGGCCTCGCGGTCCCACCCGAGGACGTCGGGGCGCTCGCGCGCGCGATCGAGCGGATCGTCGGTGACGACGTCCTGGCCGAGCGGCTCGGGCGCGGCGCCCGGACCCGGCAAGCGCGCTTCGCGCCGGAGCCCCACATGGCGGGCCTCGCGACGATCTTCGCGGGCCTCGTCCACGGAGCCCGCGCGTGACCGCCGGCTACACGTGGGCCGGCGCCCAGGATGCCGAGCTCGTCGCCCGCCGCGCGATCGACCAGGTCCGCGCCGCGCTCGTGGCCGCGCTGCCCGCGCGGAGCTACCGCGCCATCCTGCTCGTCGGCGGCTACGGCCGCGGCGAAGGTGGCGTGTTGCGCACCCCCGGGGGCGTCCGGCTGCACAACAACCTCGACCTGCTGATCATCGCCGCGGGCCCGTGGGTGGCGATGCGCGCGCGGCTCCAGGCGCGCGCCGCTGCCGCCGTCCTCCCCATCGTCCGACGCATCGGCGTCGGCATCGACGTCGGCGTGATCGGCGACTGGACCCTCCGCCACGCGCCGTGTCGGGTGTTCTATTACGATCTGCGGTTCGGCCACCGCACGCTCGCGGGCGACCCGACCTACGCGCCCTCGCTTCCGTTCGAGGCGCGCGATCTGGTCGGCGAGGACATCCTCGCGCTCGTCGCGAACCGCGGCACGCTCCTCGCGATCAACCAGGAGCTGTTCGCGAACGGTCAGGCGCCCCGCGGGACCGTCATCAAG
>JAPLLF010000140.1 GCA_026387715.1 Pseudomonadota bacterium | reverse complement strand
GGTCTCCGACACGCGGTCCCGGCAGAACTCGGTGCCAGAGCGGAACGCGTCCTCGGTGGTCGGGGACTTGCCCAGCGTCATTCGCTGATCAGATCAAACGTCGTCGTCGACGACAACCAAAAAACACCAAACTTCTAGGCCCACGTCCGGATCTCCCAGCCAGTGCGCCGCGCGTGGCGCCGCAGGCGGACGTCGGGGTTCACGACGATCGCGACGCCGACCCGGCTGAGCAGCGGGAGATCGTTGTAGGAATCGCTGTAGAAATAGCTCGCCTCCAGATCGACGTCGTGGCGCGCCGCCCACCGCTCCGCGCGCCTGACCTTGTGCTGCCCGAAGCCGAGCTCGCCCGGTCGACCGGTGAACCTCCCCGTCGCGGCGTCGACCTCGAGCTCGCTCGCCAGCACGTGCTCGATGCCCACCGCGCGCGCGACCGGCCCCGCCGCGTACGTGGTCGAGCCGGTCGCCAGGACGATCAGGTCGCCGGCGCGACGATGCCGATCGATCGCGACGCGCGCGGCGAGCGTGATCTCCGACGCGACGTGCGCGCGAAACCACGCCTCGCAGCTCGCGATCATCTCGACCTCGGGATCACCGGCGAGATCGCGCGTGAGGTTCGTGAACAGCGCCTCCATGTCGAGGACCGCCAGCTTGTACAGCACGCTCCAGTACGCGACCTTGGCGACCATCGTCGGCGACAGCTCGCCGCGCGCGTAGAGGAACTTCGTCCAGCTCGTCCCGGTGTCGATCCGGAGCAGCGTGTGGTCCATGTCGAAGAAGGCGGCGCGCATCATGAGGGAGGACCCGATCAGAACTGGAAGTAGATGAACGGGACGATCTTGGTGTGCGCGAGCTCGCGGAGCACGAGGGCGACCACGGCGAGCACGAGCCCCTGTGCCCACGCCGGGAGCGCGACGAAGCGATCGCGCATCCAGCGAAACGAGCCATCGGCGAAGAAGTGCGCCGCGAAGCCGACGACGAGCGCGGTCGTGACCAGCGGGACCAGGTTCGCGTGATCGAGCTCGGCCCGACCGATCTGGCGGAGCACCGCGAGCGCGTTGGCGAACGAGGTCGCACGGAAGAAGATCCACGCGAGGCACACGTACTGGAACACCAGCACCGTCGCGATCGCGCGGCGACCGACCGCCGCGAGCGCGCGCAGGGGGTCGGTGGGGGACGACTCGACGACATCGGCCGCGAGCGCGCAGGCCCACGGCACCAGCGCCGCCGGGATCCACCACGCGCTCGGCAGCCACTGCATCGCCGCGAGCGCCCCCGCCATGGTCGCGAGCATCGCGTAGCGCAGCAGCTCCGCCGCGCGGGTGTGCGGCGCGAACCACACGTCGCCCCACGCCAGCGTCGGGCCGAGCGCGTGGGTCCAGGGATCCGAGCCGAGCCACGCGGTGACGACCGCCCACAGCGGCGTCGTGCAGATCCAGCCGAGGACGATCCGGCTCCACGTGCCCGCGTCGTCCATCGCGCCGAGCTGGATCGCGAAGCCCCCGGCGGCGATCGCCGCGCACCACACGAACATGGCGCGGATCGACGCGGGCCGCGCCGCCGACGCGCGCTGGAAGTAGCGCGTGACCGCGAGCCCGAAGCCATGGAGCGCGCCCCAGACGATGAACGCCCAGCTCGCGCCGTGCCACAGCCCGCCGAGCAGCATCGTGAGCGACAGGTTCACGTACATGCGCCACGGCGCGCCGCGGCCACCGCCGAGCGTGATGTAGAGGTAGTCGCGCAGCCACGTCGACAGCGAGATGTGCCAGCGCCGCCAGAACTCCTGCAGGTTCGCGGAGCGATACGGCGTCCGGAAGTTCTCGGGCAACGTGAAGCCGATGACCTGCGCCGAGCCGATCGCGATGTCGGAGTACGCGGAGAAGTCGAGATAGATCTGCAGCGCGTAGCCGTACACGCCGGCGACGACCTCGATCGCCGAGAATCGCTCGGGCGCCTCGAACACGCGATCGACGATCGACAGCGCGAGCGCGTCGGCGACCGCGATCTTCTTGAACAGCCCGACGACGATCAGGTACAGGCCGCGCGTCGCGCGCTGGAGGTCGAGCGGCGGCAACGTGTCGAGCTGCGGCAGCAGCTCCTGCGCGCGCACGATCGGCCCCGCGACGAGCTGCGGGAAGAACAGCACGAACGTCGCGAACTGGACGACCGAGCGCGTCGCCCGCAGCTCGCGCCGGTAGACGTCGATCGTGTACGACAGCGACTGGAACGTGTGGAACGAGATGCCCGCCGGCAAGATCAGGTTCAGCCGATCGACCGGCAGGTGCAGCACGTCCTGGGCGAAGAAGTCGGCGTACTTGAAGAACACCAGGATGCCGAGGTTCGACACCAGGCTCACCGCGACGAGCAGCTTGCGCGCGCGCGGATCGTCCGTGCCCTCGATCCAGATGCCGAGGTAGTAATCGAGGACGATCGTCGCCAGCAGCAGCGAGAGGAGGTAGCGATACGGCCCCGGCATCGCCGCCGCCCACGCGTGATAGAACAGCGACGACGCCACGAACAGCACGATCACGCGGCCGAGCGAGCGCGAACGATCGATCGCGCTGGCGCCGATGCCGACCCCGAGGACGAACAGCACCGCGAGGTGCCCGTGCGCGACGACCTGCACGGTGATCGCGTCGAGCAGGCCGGTCGACGATCCGGCGTAGACCAGCGCGCCGACGCAGGCGAGCACGAGCACGAGGCAACGCGCGATCGTCGCCTGCCCGCGCGCTGACAGGATCCAGCCTCCTCCTCGCCGCCCGATCATCGCCGCGCCGAACACGACGGCGAGCCCGATCGGCCACCTCCACGCCAGGTCGGCGGACCAGTTGCCGTCGCTCGCGACCAGCCGGTAGAGCGCGCCGCCGAGCGGATCCCACAGCGTCTCGGGATCCTTGGAGACCAGCAGGAACACCAGATCGCCGAGCAGCAGCATGATCGCGTAGCGCGCCCACGCGAACCGCAGGTCCCCCCAGCGCGCGAGCGCGTAGAGGAAGAACACCGCGATCAGGAAGATCGGGTAGTCGGGCGACGAGAACAGCATCGCCTACGGCCGGGCAGCGTGCGCGGCGACGGTCCGCCAGCGCGCGTACTCGTCGAGCAGCGCCGACGACAGCGCGTCGGCCCACATGTGATAGCCGAGGTCCGAGAGGTGCACGTGGTCCTTGTACGCGATCCGCGGATCGGCGGTCACCCACCCATGCATCTTGTCGGCGCCTCCCATGGCGGCGAACGTATCGAAGAACGCCACGTGGTTCCGGATCGCCGCGGCGTGCTCGGTCGCGATGATGTTGCCGAGCACGCTGGGCGTCCGCCACTGACACTCGGGGATCACGGTGCCGTCGGCGGCGGGGCGCATGCGATCGCAGGACTTGCCACCCTCGCGCACGCCCATGTCCGGCGGCCCGAGGATCAGGATCGACGCCGTCGGGGCTGCCGCATGGATGCGCAGGATCGTCTCGTCGAAGTACTTCGCCATCGCCTCGAGATCGTTGTCCGGATCGTCGGCCTCGTTGGTGCCGTACTGGAGGACCACCAGCCGCGGATCGCGCGTCGCGAGCTGCTCGCCGATCACGGACCAGTCCCACGACCGCAGGCTCCCGAGCCGACGGCCGACGACGCCGAGCGAATCGATCACGACCCCGGGTTGCATGCGCTCGAGCGCGACGCCGAACAGATCGATCGGGCCACCACCGCCGTGCTCGAGCGTGAGCTTGTGCGCCCCCAGGGTGACCGGGATGACCTGACGCGCGGGGTGAGGCGGCTCGATCGGCGCGGTCCGGGTCGGCAGGTTCTGCCACGCGCCGTCGTCGACCCTCCAGCGCAGGGTGCCGTGGTTCGGCGCGCTGTAGAAGTAGAGCTCGAAGGCCGCGACCGTCTTGCCCGTCACGCACTCGCCGCAGGTCTCGACCCAGAGCTGCGCGCCCTTGCGCTCGCCCGACACGCGCAGGCCCGCGAGCCCGAACGGCTCGACGTCGCCGCGATGGCCGCCGACCGCCGCGGTCCACGCGCCCGCCGCGCCGTACTTCACGTCGCGCTGGTAGTAGTGCCGGGTCGGCGGTCGCCCCGCCGCGACGAAGCCGCGTCCGGCGTCGCCGAACTTCGCCTGGAACGTCGACCGGAGCCGCGCCGTCATCGAGTCGCCGGCGGTGTGCGAATCGCCGAACATCGAGAACAACACGCGCGCGTTCGGGTCGCCGCGCTCCGCCGCCGCGAGCGCGCCGAGCAGCTGATCGAGGCTGCCCGCCGGCGCGTCGAGCGAGCCGTGCATCGTCGTCGCGGGGGCGCCATCGGGCACCTGCTCGGTGGCCGCGATCGGGGCATCGGCGGGCGTGTGGGCGCGGGGCGAGTCGAGCAGCTTCGCGCGCTCCCCGTCGCAGCCGCTCGAGCAGCCGAGCAGCAGCACCGCGCCGAGGGCGCACCAGCTAGTGCCCCGCATACCGCTGGTACCCGGTGAGCAGCGCGTCGAACACGGCATCGGCCAGGCGATTGGCGCCCTTGCGCGACAGGTGCTGGAAGTCGCTGCCGACCATGCCGGTCGCGTACCACTTCGACGCCGAGCCCTTCGCCCCCATCCAGTCGTACGTCGAGAAGAACGCACACCCCGCGTGCGCGGCGGCCTTGCGCTGCGCGGCGACCAGCACCGGCATGACCGGCTTGCTCGGATACGCCCCGTCCTTCGCCTCGGCCTGATCGGTCGGCGAGACGACGAGGCACGCCCCATCGGGCCGTCCCTTGCGGATCGCGGCGAGTACCTTCTCGTAGTTCGCGGCGTAGGCCTTGGTGTCCTGGTCGTTGGGCCCGAGCCACTGCGCCTCGTTCGCGCCGATCATGATCATCACGAGATCGGCGCTGCGATGCCCGAGCTGCGCGACCCACGCGGCCTGCTCCTGGTTGGCGAACGACTTCACGTTCACGCTGACGATGCCGAGGTTATCGACGACGGCGCCCCGCGGATTCTCGAGGTCGATCCCGAACAGGCGGACCCGCCCGGCGGTCTCGAGCTTGATCGTCGACGCGCCGCCCGCGACGGTCGCCGTCGCCCACGCCGCCTGCTTCGCGTCCGCCCGGGTGTCCACCTTCGCGAGCTCGACGCCATCGGCGAGGACCGTCGCGGTGCCACCCTTGGGTTGCGCGAGGTAGTAGAGCTCGACGTTGGCGACCTTGCCCGCGACGAGCTTGATCGTCGCCCGCCCATCGGTGGTCTCGGCGGTCGAGCCGCCGGCACCGTAGAGCCCGTCGGGGGCCTGGGTCGTCGAGATGGCGTGCGTGATCCACTCGCCCGTCGACGAGCGCGTGATCGCCTCGTGGCCGACGAAGCGATGCGGGGGCACCACGAACACGAAGCCCGGGCCACCGTCGCCGAGCTCGCCCTGGAGCCGCGTGCGGAGCCGACCCGGGATGGCGTCGGTGGCGACGACGGAGTCGCCGTACCACGACACCCGCACCGCGCGCCCGAGCTTGCCGAGCTTGCCGTCGGCGACCGCCCGGAAGAAGGCATCGAGGCCCCATCGCGTGCACGCGGCCGGCGTCCCGTCGAGACACGCATCCTCGAGCGCGCCGACCTTCGCGCGATCGGTCGAGCCGCCGCCCGTCGTCGGCGCCTTCGGCGGTGGCCCGGGATCGTTGCCGTCGGCGCCGGTCCCGTTCTCCGCGACGACGATCGGCGGCGCCGCGAACGTGGGGCCCACTGCGCCACCGATCGGGGCGTCGCGCTTCGCGGTCAGGCGATCGGCGAACGCCTGGAGATCGCCGTCGACGAGCGCGAGCCCGATCGCCAGGGTGCCGACGAACCACATCAAGGTCGGCGCGATGCTCCAGCGCTTGTCGTCGGGGGTCGTCATCGCGAGACCATCGAGCCTATGTCACCAGGGTCGCTGCACGGAACACCATTCGCGTAGGATGATCCTTCACATGCGGACCCACCTGCTGATCGCCGTCCTGACCACCGCCGCCGCGTG
Organism: Pseudomonadota bacterium; assembly: GCA_026387715.1. GTDB lineage: Bacteria > Myxococcota_A > Polyangia > Haliangiales > Haliangiaceae > JABFXX01. The sequence continues at coordinate 5,390 of JAPLLF010000140.1, read as the reverse complement.
CGGAGATGACGGGGGCGAGAATCGGCCACCGCCCCGCGTGCTCGCCGGTGGGGGGATCGGCGACGGCGCGATCGCTGGCGTCGTGAACCTCTACGTGATCGACGACCTCTCGCGCACCCCGATCGCGGGCGCCGAGGTCCGCGTCGGCGACGTCGCCGGAACCACCGACGCCGACGGCCTGTTCGTCGCCGAGGGGTTGACCGGCCCACAGACCATCGTGGCCACCGCGCCCGGATATCCCGCCCTGATGTGGACCGGCGCGAACGGCGCGAACATGACGATGAACCTCGGCAGACCGACCAAGCCGATCCCGCGAACCGGCACGATCACCTGCACCGTCGATCTGACAGGGGTCACCGTCGCCACCGGGCACCTCAAGGCCGCGATCGTCTCCTACCTCCAGACCGACACCCTCGGGGACCCCGAGAACGAGATCCAGCAGCCGGCGAAGGCGAACCTCTGCGGCGTCGCCGCCGGCGCGCTCGTCCAGACCTGCACGTTCTCGGTCCAGTCGCGGGTCGGCGACGTCGCGCTGCTCGCGCTGATCGTCGACGTCGACCCCGGCCTCGATCCAGGCCCCGCCGACGACGTCACGACGTTCGTGCAGTGGGGCTACAAGGGCGGCATCACGGTCGCGCAGAACCAGGCGATCGACGTCACGCTCGACGTGCTCCCGACCACGGCGAACAGCGATCTGACCATCGACTTCGGTACGCCGCCGGCGAACCTGACCTCCACGCTCGGGCTCGTCGGCGTCGAGACCGCCGGAGGCGTGTTCCAGCTGCCGTTCGTCGCGAACGCAACGACCCTGACCGTGGCGGCGCCGATGCCCACCGCGGTCGGCGGGACCGGCTATCGACTCACCGCGGTCGCCGCCGACCTCGCCACCCCACCGACGCAGAGCATCGTGATCCGGCGCGGCCAGCCGACGACGACGCTCGCCGCCGGGACGTGGATCACCCCGCCGACGAACGTCGCGCTCACGCGCACGAACGCGAGCTGGACCCCGACCGCTGGCGCGACCGCCCACTCGATCGAGTACTCGGTCAGTCAGATCTCCGTGGCGACCGTCACGCTGTTCGACAACGCCAGCGCCGTCGAGCTGCCCGACCTGATCACGTTGCCGGCCGGCCCGATCGACGCGAAGATCCAGGCGATCGGGGCGCCCGGGCTCGACGTCACCGACTTCGAGCTCGATCGCGATCGCGCGTTGCTGGTGACCGTCGGCGCCACCCCTGCTTCGGTTGCCAACTAGTACTCGGCCACAGGGATTCTGACCGATTGCTGTCGTTGTCGCGTTTGACGTCGACTTCGTCGTCGACCCCTTCGTTGTCCCCTTGAACGGCGACGTTGAGCTTGCCCCCTTCGTTGTCGTCGACCCACGGCACGGCAGGGGCAACGTCCAACCTCAACGATGGGAGCAAGCTCAACGTCGCCGTCGAACGCGTCAAGGTTTGGGGCAACGTCGAGGTCATGGTCGACGCGAGGCTCGAGGAGACGTTGAACCGGTCAGAACCTCTGTGGTGAGGTACTAGCTCAGCCGGACCTGCTACGATAGGGACGTGCGCCGCTCGGGTCTGGCTGCTGTCGCCCTCCTGTTGATCTGTTGCGACCCGGGGCCGCAGCAACCGCCGCAGTACCCGACGTACGCGAGTGGGTACGGCGGATACGGCTACCCTGCTGGCTATGATGGCGCTGCCCAGACTCCTGGTGGTGGTGGTGGTGGCGGCGGCAGTGGCGGAGACCTCCCGTTCCCACCCCAGCACGTCGATCTGGGCGAGTACGGCAAGCTCGATTCGACGCTGACCGACTTCGAGTTCGACGGTGGCAAGCTGGAGTTCGAGCTGCGCCGCGAGGGCTCGCACGTGATCCAGATCGCGCGCAATCGCTACGCGGTGCCGGTGATGCTGGCGTGGAACATCGCGCAGCTCGACAACGTCGCGCCGGCGTCGCGCCTGGCCGGCGTCGTGCTCCTGCCACCTGCCGCCAAGCCCCTCGACCGCGGCCCCGCGGTGCTGCTCGCCGAGCTCGACGTGCAGAATCCGGGGCTCGCCTACCGACGCAATCTGACCTTCACGGCGCGGTTCGGAGACCCACGCGCCGAGCCCTCCGTCTACGCGTACCACCTGCCGTTCCGCAAGGGCCTCGCGTTCTCGGTGCTGCAAGGGTTCCACGGGGCGTTCTCGCATCGCGGGTCGAACGAGTTCGCGATCGACTTCGACTGCCCCGTCGCGACCCCGGTGGTGGCCGCCCGGGAGGGCGTCGTCGTCGCCACCAACGCGCGCGCGCTCGGCTCGGGGACCTCGCGCGACTACCTCGACTACAAGCGGGTCAACTTCGTCCTGATCCTCCACGACGACGGCACGCTGGGGGAGTACATGCACCTGGCGCCGAGCGGCATCGGGGTCTCGCCCGGGCAGCGCGTCGAGCGAGGCACCGAGCTGGCGCTGTCGGGGAACACGGGGTTCTCGTCGACGCCCCACCTCCACTTCCAGGTGATGACGGCGGCCGAGGATGGGGTCGCCGCTCGCTCGTTCCCGGTCCAGTTCGCCATCGGACCGCAGCGGGTCGTCGTCCCGATCCAGGGACACACGTACTTGGGTTGGGAATAGCGCGACACCCGTGCGATCATTTTTTTGGGATGTGGCGGTCACGCTCGGCGCTGGTGTTCGGAAGTCTGATCGCGGCTGCAGGCGCGGCCGCGGCAGCACCGTCACCATCACTCGCAGCCCCGAACTTCGCGCCCGGCGCGCGGACGTTCGTCGCGTTCGCGGGTGACCCCGCGCGCATCCGGGTGACGTGGACGCCCGTCACGGGCGCCACGCGCTATCGCGCCGCGTGGTTCGAGGGCAGCACCCGGGTCGACGTCGAGCTCGCAGGCACGGTGTTCGAGCGCGCCGAACCCGCGAGCGGCTCGCACCAGCTGTCGATCGTCGCGCTCGACGCCGCCGGTCGCGAGAGCCTCCCCGCGACGGTCACGCTCGACGTCGTCGACGTCGACGCGCTCGCACCGGGCGCCCGCGAGCCCTCGAGGCCCAGATACGCTGGCCGTGAACGGGCCTTCGCCGTCGGCGCCCGGTTCTCCTCGCCGGGCCTGCGCTGTCGCCTCGGCGACGAGGCTTTTGGCGCCGAGGTCACCGCGACGCGCTCGGGCAGCGTGGTCCTGGCGTGCGGCGACGAGGCTGGCAAGCCCCACCTCGACGTGCCGATCGTCATCACGCCGGTCATCATCGCCACGCAGGTGACGCCGCTGCGGGTCGGCACGCCGACGATCGTGCACGTCGCGATCGCGTCGGCCGCCGAGGTCGGCGATCAGCTCGACGTCCGGGGTGAGGGGGTCGAGATCGACGCGACCCACCGCACCGATGGAGGGCTCGACATCACGCTCACCGCCCACGACGTTCGCCGCGGCGCCGATCGCGCGTTCGTGCGGGTCGCGGCGGGGACCGTCGAGCTCGGCCACTTCGACGTCGAATCGATCGCCGCGCCTGCCCTGCCGCCGCCTCCCGCGCCGCGCGCCGACTGGTTCGCCCTCGAGCTCGGAGGCCACGCCGGCGTGTTCGCGCCACCCACTGGGCGCACGTCGACCAACATCGGACACCCGACCACGCCGGGCGACGCCGTCGGATGGGGACCCTTGCTCGGCGGCCGGATCGGGCTGTTTCCGACGCGCCACGTCGGGGTCGAGGTCGAAGCCGGTGTCGCGACCACCGGCTACGATGGACGGAGCGGCGTGTCGACGGTGGTGCTGGCGCGCGCCCAGCTCGCCGTGCGCGTCGTCGAGCACGCGACCTACGGCCTGCGCGTGCTCGCCGGAACGGATTCGCTTACGCGCACTGCCTCGAAGTACAGTTCGGGATCAGCACGCGCCTCGGTCGCGTGGATCGCTGGTAGAGTCCGCCGCATGGGCGCGGCTCCCACTCCGACGATGTGCCCGGTCTGTCGCCAACGGACCGCCGAGGTGGGCGTGCTGTGCGAAGAATGTCGGGACGAGCTGTCGAGCCCGATCAAGATCACGCCCGAACAGCTGCAGCAGTCCGCGATCGTCGCGACGAGCCTGACCGAGGCCGCGTTGATCGATCCGTGGGGCCGCCCGTTCCGGCTCGACGCCAGGACCATGATCGGTCGCCAGGCCGACGGTCCCGGCATCGCGATCCTCGAGCCATCGGTCTCGCGCAACCACGCGACCCTCGTGCTGGCGAACGGTACGTGGACCGCGAGCGACCTCGGCTCCGCGAACGGGACCTGGCTCGACGACAAGCTGATCGAGCTCCCGACCAAGCTCGGCGACGGCGACCGGATTCGCTTCGGCCACATCGGCTTCTACTTCGTCACCGACGTCGCGATCCTGCCGCCGCCGCGCACGAGCCGCACGGCGACCGAGACGATGCGCCCCCAGGATCGCAAGCTCCCTCGCCCACCCGCCGACGAGGAGACGACCGACGTCGGACTCCCCGCGATGACGTTCAAGCTGCACGAACCGACCGGCGGTGGTGGTGGCCTGATCGAGGTCGACGGCAAGCAGGTCCAGCTCACGACGACGCAGTTCGAGTTGATGGCGCTGATGATCCGGCGCATGGCGTCGGAGGCGCACCAGCCGGAGCTGGTTCGCGGCTTCGTGCGGTCGTCCGAGCTGATCGTCGACCTGTCGTGGGATACGCGCGAGCCGAGCGAGAATCACGTCAAGCAGCTGGTCCGGCGCGTGCGCCGGGCGTTGCTGAAGTCGGAGATCGGCGACCTGATCGAATCGCGCCACCGCTTCGGGTATCGTCTCCGCGCGATTCCACGCACGGGGTAGACATCACATGAAACGTAGTTTGATCGTGGCCGGCATCCTCGCGATGACCGCCGTCACGCCACCAGCCTTCGCCGGCGATCCGAAGTTCGAGTACGGCAAGGCCGACGAGGTCAAGGACATCAAGAAGCCCGAATGGAAGGCCTCGGCGGAAGCCGGCGTCATCTTCACGGCGGGTAGCTCCGAGACCACCACCGCCACCGCCGGCTTCAAGGCCTCGCGCAAGGCCGGCGACAACAAGCTGTCGATCGAGGGGCTCGCCGCGTTCGCCCGCTCGGCGGTGCGGGTGATCGCCGACAGCAACGGCAACGGCACGATCGACAACTCCTCGGAGATCACGTCGGTCGAGACGGTCACCGCCGAGACGTTCGCCGGCAAGCTCCGCTACGATCGCTTCCTGACCACCAACGGCTCGGTGTTCGGGGCCGCGCTCGCCAGCCGCGACGTGCCCGCCGGCAAGGAGTCGGTGTTCGGCGGCCAGGCCGGCTACAGCCGCCGGCTGTTCAAGTCCGAGAAGGCCGAGGCCGTCGCCGAGCTCGGCTACGACTTCTCGCGCGAGAATCCGGTCAGCGGGCCGTCGATCTCGATCCACTCG
>JAPLLF010000811.1 GCA_026387715.1 Pseudomonadota bacterium | reverse complement strand
GAGAGCGTCCCGCCAGATGCGCGCGCTGTCGATGCTCACGATCCTGGGTCACGCGCCCTGCTGTCCACCCGAGGCCGTCCCCGACAAGATGCCGATCAAGACCGCCGATCCCAAGCCCGCCGACGTTCCGCCGCCGGTGGCGCTCGGCTCGTCGCTCGCGACGCTCGCGCCCGACGCGACGACCCACGGCTTCACCGTCGTCGCGCGCTACACCGGCGCCGACGGCAAGCCGCTCGGCGCGCGGTTCGTCCACGGCAAGACGAAGTTCACGTTCGACTACCTGCAGATCGAGTCGGCCCCGCAGGGCTTCCTGTGGGTGAACAGCTTCCCGACGAGCGACAAGGGCGAGCCGCACACGCAGGAGCACCTGCTCCTGGGCAAGGGCAACCGCGGCCGGACGCTGGGCAGCGCGAGCGCGATGGCGCTGACCGAGAGCTCCGCGTTCACCGACCAGCTGCGGACCGCGTATCACTTCCACACGGTGGCGGCCAACGACGTGTTCTGGCCGGTGTTCGCCGATCAGCTCGACGCGATGCTCAACCCCGACTACACCGACGAGGAGATCCGTCGCGAGGTCCGCAACTTCGGCGTCGACAAGGGCGACGACGGCGCGCTCCACCTCGAGGAGAAGGGCACCGTCTACAACGAGATGGTCCGCGCGTACGAGTCGCCGGACACCATGCTGTGGCGCTCGGCGCTCCGCCTGGTGTACGGCGCGAAGCACCCGCTGGCGTTCGACTCGGGCGGCGCGCCCGAGGCCATCCGCACGATGACACCGGCCGACATCCGCGCGTTCCACGGCGCGGCCTACCACCTCGCGAACATGGGCGTGATCGCCGCGTTCCCGTCGACGATGGCGCTGCCGGACGTGCTCGATCACGTCGGCGCGACGCTCGACGCGGCGGCCGGGCGCGCGGGCAAGGTCTCGCTCGACGCCGACCTGCCGAAGCCGGCGGCCGCGGCGCCCGCGACGATCGAGCTCGTCGAGTACCCGTTCGCGACCCCGACCAACGCGGGGCCGATGATGCTGATCTGGCCCGCGACCCGCGACCTCGACGCGCGCGATCGGCTGGCGCTCCAGGTGTTCGTCGACGCGTTCGCCGGGGACGAGAGCACGACGCTCTACAAGAAGCTGATCGACAGCAAGACGCGCGTGCTCGACACCGGCGCGAACGGCGTCGGCATCTTCCACAGCGACGATCAGGGCGAGCCGCTGATGCTCTCGCTGTCCGGCGTCCGGACCGACAAGCTCGACGCCAAGACGATCGGTGAGGTCCGCGCGCTCGTGCTCGCGGAGCTGACCGCGCTGACCAAGCTGCCCGACGGCGATCCCGCGCTCGTCGCGTTCGCCGCGCGCGTGAAGTCGCGCATCGTCGACCTCCGCCGCCGGTTCGCGAAGAACCTCGACACGCCGCCGGGCTTCGGCGTCCGGGGCATCGGCCCCGAGTGGCTGAGCCTGCTCCGCGCGGCGGGCCGGCAGGGCGGCTTCGACAAGTCGCTGGTGTTCGCGCACGAGCTCGACGCGCTCGAGCAGCTCGTGAGCCAGCCGACCAACCCGTGGCGCGCGCGGATCGCCACGTGGGGCCTGCTCGAGGTGCCCTACGGCCTCGCGGCGAAGCCGAGCCCGGCGCTCCGCGCCCAGCTCGACCGCGATCACAAGCAGCGGATCGCCGACGAGCTCGTGCGGCTCCGCGGGCAGTACCAGACGGTCGACGACAAGGCGACGCTGGCGAAGGTGGCCGCCGACGAGGCCGCGGTGTCCCGGCAGCTCGACGAGACGACCCGCGCGACGCCGTTGCCGCCGCTCGTGGCGACGCCGCCGATGACCCGCGACGACGGCCTGATCTACGAGACCGACGTGATCGGCGGCGCCAAGATCCTGCGCGCGAAGTTCGACAGCATGGCGAGCGCGCGGCTCTCCGTCGCCTTCTCGCTCAAGACGATCGATCCCGCGGATCACTGGTACCTCGCGCTGCTCCCGACGCTGCTCACCGACGTGGGCGTGATCGAGGACGGCAAGCCGGTCGCGGCCGACGAGGTCCGCGAGCGCCTGCGCAAGGAGATCCTCGAGCTGTCCGTCCAGTACGCCACCAGCCCGCGCACGGATCGCGTCGAGCTCGTCGTCTCGGGGGCGGGCTCGAACCCCGCGGAGACCCGGCGTGCGCTCGGCTGGATGACCCGGATCCTCGCGACGCCCGACTGGCGGATCGAGAACCTGCCGCGGCTCCGCGACGTCGTCGATCAGTCGCTGATCGCGCTGCGCAGCCGGATGACCAACTCGGAGGAGTACTGGGTGCGCGATCCGCGCGACGCGTGGGATCGCCAGACCCAGGGCCTGCGCCTCCACGTCGACTCGTTCCTGACGATGGCGCACGATCTCCATCGCCTCCGCTGGATGCTCCGCGATCCGCGCGACGCCAAGGTCGCCAAGGAGGCGACGACCTACATCGCCGGGCTCGCCACCGCGCGGAGCCTGCCACGCGCCCAGCTCGTCGCGCTCGCGGCCGCGCTCGGCGGTGACAGCGGCAAGCTCGACCCCGCGTTCGCCAGGTGGTCGCACGCGAAGCTGTCGGCCCCGGCGCGGGCGCTCGCGCGTGATGCGGCGCGCGATCTCGGCGCGCTGCTCGGCGACCTCCCGGACGGGTCGCTCGCGCAGGACTGGACGTACCT
>JAPLLF010001253.1 GCA_026387715.1 Pseudomonadota bacterium | reverse complement strand
CGCCAAGTACTCGACGGAGCCCGACTACAAGTCGTTCTACGGGGGGCTCCACGGCGAGCTCGATCTCGCGGAGAAGAACACCACGCTCGGCGCCGGGGTCGGGGTCGTCGTCGACACGATCAACGCGGGCCAGGCCCAGGGCCTGTTCGATCCGATGATCGCGTGCACGCCGAGCCAGCCGACGGTGCTAGCCAGGACGTGCGATCTGACCGCGACCTCGGCGTCGCTGTCGGTGCGCCAGATCGTCACGCGCACGTTCGTCGTCGGCGCGACCTACGACGTCTCGCAGGCCAACGGCTACCAGTCGAACCCGTACCGCCAGGTGCTCGCGGGCCTCGTGCTGGCGCCAGAGCGCCACCCCGACGAGCGGCTGCGCCAGGCGTTCGCGGTGTCGCTGCGGCAGTACCTCCGCGCAACCAGGACCACCGTGATCGGCGCGTATCGCTACTACCGCGACGACTGGAAGGTCCGCGCGCAGACGCCCGAGCTCCGCATCGTGCAGGAGGTCGGCGACACGGTCGACGCGGCGATCCGCTATCGCTACTACCGCCAGACCGCGGCGTTCTTCTATCGTCCGCAGTACGACACGGCGGACTTCGCCGTGCAGCCGTACCTCACCGACGATCAGAAGCTGTCGGCGTTCGACGGCCACACGCTCGAGGCCAAGCTCGGGATGACCGGCGAGACCTTCGGGCTCGAAGGCCACTGGGGCGCGGCGCGGCTCGAAGGGATTCTCGAGTACGTCGTCCAGCACAATCGCTTCGGCAGTGCCATCATCGGGCATGTCGCGCTCACGATCCCGTTCGACTACTAGCGCCCTCCTCCCGATCCTTCTGGTCGCGGTTGGGTGTGGCGACGACGCCCCGACGTGCGGACCGCTGGGTGCGCCGGCGAGTGGGTTGATCGCCACGAACGCGACCACGAACCTCACCTTCGAGAGCTTCGTCGCGAGCGCGAACAACGACTGCCCCGATCAGGCGAGCCCCGGGGTGACGTCGCTCACGATCATCGCGCGCGAGACGGGTGGAGCCAGCGGCTTCTTGACGATCTGCATCCCGCATCCCGAGCGCGCGAACGAGCCGGGGCGCGTGCTCGGCGCGGATCAATCGACCGCGGACTTCCAGCTCGTCGATCTGACCGGCGCGGCGAACAGCTGCACGTTCAAGATGACGACGGCGAGCGCGCCGACCGGCACCGGCCAGACCGAGGGGCTGTGCGACGCGGGCACCAGCCCCGCCGGCTTCGCGCTCGCGCTCGACGGCGCGCTCGCGCTCGAGCGGACCTGCGGCGCGACGATCGACACGGTCGACATGACGTTGACCGGGCGCGTCGCGGTCACCGTGCCGTGAGTCCTAGAACGCTTTGACCCAGCCGATGACCGGCGCGAGCACGCCACGCGCGGTGGCGCGCAGCAGGTCCGACTCACCGACCACGCCGGCGACGGCCGGCCCGAACGTGTAGTAGCTCTCGACGACGAGCTCGCCGATCACCGAGTTCCGCATCACCGAGTCGCGGAAGTGACGGAGCAGCGCGACGTCGTTGGCCATCAGCGAGCCGTACGCCGCGGTCGCGACGAAGCAGGCATCGACCTCGCCGATCTTGCGCTCGGGCGTGGTGAACCGCAGCACGGCGATCGGGCCGACGTTGTGGCAGTTGTCGAGGGCGCGCACCGCGACGACGTAGTCGGTCTGCGGCAGGAGCGTGTCCATCTGGACCATCACCTCGGTCCCGGCGGCCTGCACGGGCACCGACGTCTCGAGCTTGTTGGCCTGCTCGAAGTCGGCCTCCGTGATGTCGGCGCCGACGCGATAGCGGATCTCGTACGACGACGCCGTGCCGACGAGCCCGTCGTCACCGGGTGCGGTGAACGTGAACGTCGAGGTGCGGCCGGTGGTGTCGACGTACGCCATGTCGGCGGGCGCGCTGGGGAGCAGGCAGTCCTGCTCGTTCTGCGCGTCGATGCGTACGCGATACGGGCCGACCGCGTCGGCCTCGAGCTTGAGGCGCGCGCCACCCGAGCCCGGCACGTCGGTCGAGATCGTGGCGTCGGGCGCGCGGAGGTCGCCGTCGAGCCCGTCGGGATCGCCGTAGCCCGCGAAGTCGATCGCCCGGCGGGTCATCGGCATGCCGGCGACGACCGTGAACGGCAGCTTGTAGACGACCGAGGGCTGGCCACGATACGGCAGGCCGTAGTCGCCGTACGGGATCGTCGGGCTGGGGAAGTTCGACTCGTTGTAGTTCGCGTTGTAGTCGAACTCCTTGCTGATCTCGATCCACAGCACGTAGTCGCCCGACGCGAAGTCGGCCGGGATCGGCCAGGTGATCGTCGTCGGCGTCCCCGGCGTCGGGGTCGCTTGCGAGACGGCGTCGAACTGGTTGAGCACGCCGTACATGTCGATGTCGAAGCTGTCCTCCTGCATGCGCGCGATGTCGGCGCGCGGCGGGTAGTTGCTGCGCAGCGACGGCGAGAGATAGCCCTTGTCCGTGTACGACTGCGACGCGCACGTGCCGGCGTCCCAGAACGCCTTGTCGCCGCCGGTGTTCTTGAGCGGCCGGCAGTAGTGCTGCTCCGCCGAGCTCTTGTTCATCGGGTGGGAGAGATCGTCCTCGGTGCCGCTCTGGAACACCACCTTGGGAAAGTCACCGAACTTCGCGGCGTGCCGGTGGGACCAGATCGGGAACGTCGCCTCGCGGCGGCCGTACGGCCACAGCGGCCCGGAGTTGAAGTCCATGCGGCCCGGGCGATTGCCCATGCCGAACGTGCCGGTCTGCTGGGTGATGAACAGCGGCGCGCCGTCGACCGAGGTCGACACGTATTCGCCGCTCGGGGTCTCGAGCCAGACGACGATCTGCGGCGGCGGGTTGACCATCCCCATCGGGGGCGTCATCTCGTCGACCGTGAACTGGATGTTCACGGCGCGACATTCGAGGCAGGCGCCTTCGGCGGTCGCGCGCGTGGGGGTTGTCAGCGGGATAGCTACCAGCGTGAGGAGGAGCGCCTGTCGACGACCAGACATGGATCTGGATTGTATACGGGTTTCAGCCTCTTGCGGCCAGCAGAACGATGGTTGCCCGACTGTCACACCGGGTCCTTACCGTGCGGGCGTGGCACGCTCTCCCGCTAGCGAATACCTGGTCATCGACATCGAGTCGGTGTCCGACGAACGACGGTGGACGGCTCCTCCGGTGGCCCCCGACCAGCGGCCGGATCGCGGTGCGTTTCCGCCGACCTGGGCGCACCGCGTCGTCGTGATCGGCTACGCCCACCTGTCGAACTATCGCCTCGAGGCGCTGGGCACGATCGTCGGCCCGGCGCTGGACGATCCCGACGCGCGCGAACGCGCGGTCCTGCTCGAGCTCGCCGCGCTGGTCGCGCGGACGCGCGCGGTGATCGTGACGTTCAACGGCCGCGGCTTCGATCTGCCAGTGCTGGCGCTGCGCTCCCTGTGCCATGGCGTGCCGATGGCCTGGTACTACAAGGATCGCGCGGTGCGGACTCGCTACAGCGACGAGGGCCACCTCGATCTGTGCGACTGGCTCGCCGATCACGGCGCCACCCGGCTCGGCGGCCTCGACGCGATCGCCAAGCTCATCGGCCTGCCCGGCAAGACGGGCGTCGACGGCTCGCAGGTCGATGGCCTGTATCGCGCCGGCGAGCTCGCGGCGATCGAGCGGTACTGCCTCGGCGACGTCGTGCAGACCGCGCTCCTGCTCCTGCGGTTCCACCTCGTGCAGGGCAAGCTCGACCCGGTGGCGTATCGCGCGCGCGCCGACGAGCTGCTCGCGAAGCTGTAGGCGGCGGAGATGCTGGACGCGCTGCGCGCGGCGCGGTTGCCCGCGAGCTGGTTTCGCCGCGACGTCCTCACCGTCGCGCGCGAGCTGATCGGCTGCGCGCTCGTGCATCGTCGCCGCGCGGGCCTCATCACGGAGTGCGAGGCGTACCTCGGCCCCGAGGACCGGGCGAGCCACGCGCGCTTCGGCCCGACCCCGCGGACGTCGGTGATGTTCGGGGTCGGTGGGCGCAGCTACGTCTACCTCTGCTACGGCGTGCACGAGATGTTCAACATCGTGACCGGCGAGGCCGGCGACGGGCAGGCGGTGCTGATCCGCGCGATCGCGCCGCTCGTCGGCCTGCCCGACGATGCCGCCGTCGGGCGCGGCCCCGGCAAGGTGACCGTCGCGCTCGGCCTCGATCGCCGGCACGATCGGCGCGACCTCGGCAAGGGCGCCCTGTACGTGGCGACCACCGCTCGCGCGCCGTCGGCGATCGCGACCGGCCCGCGGATCGGCGTCGACTACGCCGGCGCGTGGGCGGCGCGCCCGTACCGCTTCTGGTGGCAGGGCCACCCCAGCGTGTCGAAGTCTAGGTGACGGGGGCGACCTTCGCCGCGGCGGGCGGCTCGGTCGCGACGCGTCGGAGGCGTTGCTTGTACAGCTCGACGCCGAGCTTCTTGTGGTCGCGGCTCTTCGCCGGCCGATAGTGCAGGTGCGGCACGCTGGTAACCGACGCGAGGGTCGCCAGCTCCGGGAGCTCGGGCTCGGCGAACCAGCGGCGCACGTCGGCATCGACGGTCCGATCGTCGGCGATCCACACGATCGTCTTGTGCTCGGTGAGGCGCAGCGTCGCAGACTTGGCGCGTACGTACACGCCGAGCTCGAGGTGTCCGTTGCCGAACAGCTCGGCGTCGTAGTCGTCGAGGAACGCGAGGATCTTCTTCGCGTTGACCCGCGCGGTGAGCCAGACGTCGATCTTCGACGCGGCCGCCCCCGACTCGCGCGGGAAGTGATCGAGGACCTTGACCTCGAGGTTATCTGCGCCCGGCAGGCGCTCGACCAGGCCGAAGAACGTCTCGGTGAGCTCCGCGCGCGCGACGAGCGCCTCGAACACCGATCGGTCTGGATCGGCGTGCTTGACGTAGCCGGCCGTCCTCGCCGAGCGGGATCGTCGTGTCCGCGGCGGGCTCGACGCCGACGTCGGACGCGGTCGGCACGCTGGCCTCGGCGGCCGCGATCGCCGCGCCGAGGTGCTCGCCCGCCGCGGCGACGAGGGTGCCCGGGGCGCCCGGGCGCGCGAGCGCGATGCGATACCAGCTGCGGTGCGTCTTCATGGCTTCACGGACTTGTTCACGGATTGATCACCGGGGTGACGAAGCGGAGCGGGACCATCGTGATCTTGTTACGGACCAGCCCGCCGGGCGCGAACACGGTGTCCTGGCCCGCGGAGGTCTGGAACGACGTGCCGAACGGCGCATCCTGCGACACGAAGATGCCGCTCGCCGTCGTGGTCGACGCGTTGAAGTTCGAGCCGTCGGAGGACAGGTACCGGATCGTGGCGGTCGGTGAGCTCGTGATCACCGTGTGCCCGGCGGCCGGTCCGAGCTCGTCGATCACGATGCCGATCGTCAGGCCCTGATCGAGCGGCGGATCGCCGAGCGCGACGAGGATCTGGTCGAGCGTCTCCTTCGGCAGCTTGGTCCCCGTGATGTCGAGGCGCTGGATCCCGGGCGGCTTGCAGGTCAACGTGGCGGTCGCCTCGGGCACGGTGTCGAGCACCTCGAGGCACGCGAACTTGGCGAACGCGAGCGGCACGTCGGCGCCCCACGCGGGCACCGGCCCCTGCACCGTGCGCTTGAGCGACGCGGTGTCGGCCGGGTCGAGGTTGTACGCGAGACCGTCCGGGCTCGTGGGCTCGCCGACGGCGACCGCGAGGCGATTGCCCTCGACGATCGACACCGACTGGTTGGTGTCGAAGTCGACCACGGTCGCCGTGACCGCGATCGTCGCCTCGCCCTCGCAGGTCGGCGCGTTGAGCGCGGCGAGGTCGAAGCAGCCCATCTCGACGACCGTCGAGGTGTCGCCCGGGTGGTAGTACGCGCGCCCGCCGATCGCGGGGCGGACCCAGCGCGTCACGTCCGGGTTCGCAGGATCCGTCATCGCCACGACGTCGAGGGGAAACCCGTTGGCGCCATCGAACTCCACGTTCGCCGGACAGATCGGCGCGTCGCTGGCGTCGCGCGGGACGTCCGATCGCGGGAACACGACGACCTGGACCTCGAGCGTGGCGATCGGCAGCGGCGTCTGATCGAGATCGATCCGCGCGAGCGAGCACAACGTGTGGTTGCGATCGAACAGCACGTCCTCGCACATCGAGATGTAGGGCGCCTTGGGCTCGCGCGGATCGAGGATGCGGATCCCGGCCACCGCGGCGCAGGCCATCGTCACGTCCGAGCAACTCGGCCCGCCGCATCCATCGGCGTCGTGCGGGGACACGCCGATCACCAGCGACAGCGGCGGGGTCGAACAGCCGCCACCGACGGTCAGCAGGGCCAGGAGGGCCGGCGCGAGCGCACGGGTCATTGCGCCGTCACCTTGATGTTCGCGGGTTGCATGCCGGGTGTGTAGGTCGCCCACAGGATCGACGACACGACGATCGCGACGACCCCGAGCCCGACGCCGAGCTGCACCGTGCGGTGCTGGTACCAGCGCGGCTGCTCGATCGGGAAGAGGATCGGGGGGGGCGGCGGCTGTTTCGGCAGCGGCGGCGGTGCGAGGGCCGCGAGCAACTCGGCCGCCGTGCGCGCGCCGCGCTCGTCGACGCGCGAGAACCCCGGCGCCTGGTTGCGCCAGGTCTGCACCATCAGCTTGCCGTCGCGCGTCGACAGCAGGATCGCGTCGCCGACCTCGATCAGCGCGGCCAGCCGGCCCATCGACGACGCGCGCTCGACGGTGTCGTTGGCGTGCGCGAGCGCCTGCCGCGCGCGCCGGATCTGGAGCTCGACCGGCGCGATCGCATCCGGGATCTCGACGCGCAGCCGCTCGCCGGCCTTCGCGATCGCGAAGTCGCCGCGCGTCTCGCGATCGACGCCGGTGAGCTGCACGACGTGGCGCCCAGGCGCGACCTGCGCCTCGCGAGGCGCCGCGCCGTACGACGCGCCGTCGATCCAGACCTCACCCGTGCCACGCACCTCGAGGTTCACGGACCGCGCCGGGCTCGGGGTCGCGTCGGCGAACACCTTGATGACCTCGGGGAAATACTGATCCGGATCGAGGATGCGCTGCGGCGTGATCGCGTGGACGAGCGAGAACCAGGTCGCCGCCTCGTCGGGGTGCTTGAGCGCGAGCTCCGCCTGCCCGCGCACGAACGCCAGCTGCGCGAACAGCGGCGCCGCCTCGCGGGGCGCGACCTCGGGCAACCCCGACAGGCCGGTCTCGGCGGACGCCTTGGCGCTGCTGGCGTTGTACTCGGCGAGGTAGCGCTCGGCGTTCTTGAGGTTCGTCGTCGCCGATCCGATCCGCTGGGCGTCGTCGTCGGGCGGCGGCTCGATCAGCGCGCTCTCGTACGCCACCGACTGCAGGCGGCGCAGCGCGGGGTGCGTGCCGAGATCGTCCTGGAGGAGCTTGGCGACGTCGGTCGCCCGCGGGTCGTCCCCGAGCGTCAGGTCGATCACGGCGACGGGGCGTCGCTCGGCGCGCGCAGGCGTGATCGCGCCGAGCGCGACGATCGCCGCGCACGCCACGACGGCCCTGGCCGCCCGAGGAGTCGACATTCCCGTAGTATAGGGCACCGCCGGGCGCCGCCCACGTCCCCAAGAATGTGATCGAAGAGCCACTCCAGAAGTCCCTCGAACGCTACGACGTGCTCGACCGCATCGCGGTCGGTGGCATGGCGGAGGTCTTCCTCGCGAAGGCCTACGGCGCCCACGGGTTCGAGAAGACGATCGCGATCAAGCGGATCTTGCCCGAGCTGGCGAGCGATCCCGAGTTCGCGGCGCGGTTCATCGCCGAGGCCAAGGTCGCGGTGCGGCTGTCGCACGCCAACGTCGTCCAGGTGTTCGACTTCGGCCGCATCGGCGAGTCGCTGTTCATCGCGATGGAGTACATCGACGGGCTCGATCTCGCCGCCCTGCTCCGCCGGTTCAAGGACGAGAAGCGCCTGATCCCGCTGCCGGCCGCGTTCCACATCGCGATCGAGATCGTGCGCGCGCTCGACTTCGCCCACGGCCACAACGTCGTGCACCGCGACGTGTCGCCGTCGAACATCCTGATCTCGCGCGCGGGCGAGGTGAAGCTCGGCGACTTCGGCATCGCGGTCGCCGCCTCCCCCCACAAGGTCAGCAAGCCCGGGCCGCAGCGCGTGATGGGCAAGTGGCGCTACATGTCGCCCGAGCAGGCTCGCGGCGACACCCTCGACACGCGCAGCGATCTGTTCTCGGCGGCGTCGGTGCTGTTCGAGCTGTTCACCGGCGAGAAGCTGTTCCCCGGCGACGAGGCCGAGGACATCGTCAAGAACATCCACGAGATGCCGATCCCGAAGATGGCGTCGCTGCGACCGGCGCTGCCGTCGCGGCTCGACGAGGTGCTGTCGGGGGCCCTCGCGCGCCGGCCGATCGATCGCCCGCTGCGCCCGGCGACGATGCTGCGCTCGCTGATCGAGCTGTCGTACGAGTCGTCGATCATGGCGACCGCGCTCGACGTCGCCGAGGCGGTCGCCGCGGTGCTGCCGGCGCGCGCGCCGGTCGGCCGCGGCGCGCTCGACGACGTGATCCGGAAGCAGCTCGCGGAGCAGTCCGTCGCGCGGCAGACGGCGGTCACCGGCAAGCCGCCGTCGACCGCCACCGCGCAGGCCGAGCGCAACGAGGTGTCGACCGGGTTGTTCCGCAAGGTCGACCGCGACGGGCTCGCCCGCCTCGAGTCCGAGAGCGACGTCTCGGGCGATCAGGCGACGCACACGCAGGTCGCGGCCCCCCGCGCGCGCCGCAACACCGGCAAGGCCGCGATCGTGGAGCTCGCCGCCGAGCGATCCGGCATCCACGCGCTGCTCGGCGACGCCATCGTCGACATCGATCGGCGCACCGAGGTCGGCGCGCCGCCGCCGGTGACGGCGCCGGTCGTGCGGGTCGAGCCGCCGGCACCGGACCCCACCCCGCTCCCCGTGCCGATCGCCCCACCCGCGCCGCGCCGCCGCCGGGCGTTCGCGCTGGGCCTCGGCGTCGGTTTCGGCGGCGGCGAGC
>JAPLLF010000695.1 GCA_026387715.1 Pseudomonadota bacterium | reverse complement strand
GAGCGGAATCGCACCGATCCCGAGTTCCTGCGTCGGCTCGACGCGATCGGGCCGACCTACGACGAGCGCCGCCGCATCTTCGACGCGCTCGGCGGCACGGCCGCGACGAGCGGCGCGAACCACCTCGCCGCGCTGACCACGCTGCTCGACAGCGGCAGCGCCGCCATCGACGAGGTCGTCCTTGCGCTCGGGCGCCTCGACCAGGCGGAGTCCACGACCCTCCGCGGTCAGCCCGCGCTCGTCAACCGCATCATCACCATGGTGCGCTACGACGAGCGCGCGCTCGCGCAGGTCCGCGCGATGCTGTCGTTCGATCCGAGCGCGACGCAGGGCAGCCTCGGCGTCGTCGGCGCGAACTTCGCGACGAACCCGGTGCCCGGCGAGATCACGCCCGAGGAGCGCACCCGCCTCGCGTACCTGCAGCATCAGGCGGACTCGCTGATCCGCGGCGGCGCGTACCGCAGCTTCGAGGCGCTGCTCCCCGAGGCCGTGACTGTGTACAAAATGGACCTCCGGCCCGTCGGCGCGAACCCACCCGCGACGGCCGCGGCGGCGCCCGCCGTTACCCCCGCGGGCGAGACGCGCGCGGCCACGGCCGATCGGCTGCAGCGCCACACGCCGGCGGAGACCCACGCGCTCGAGATCCGCAGCCAGGTGTGGACGGACGCGCTGCGCGACGTCGTTCACGAGTGCGTCTATCGCGACGGCGTCGACGAGGCCACGAAGCAGCGGCGGATGCTCGCGATCGAGAACGCCGTCCGCGGTACACAGGATCCGTCGGGCGAGCTGCTGACGCTCGTCGGCGCGGGCACGTGGGCGAGCCGCGCGGATCAGCAGCCCGTGATCGACGCGATCAACAACGCGTCGCCGCAGATCATCATCACGTCGTGGAGCTCGGTGATGCAGCGCGCGTACGGCAACGCGCCGACGCTGGTCGAGGTCTACGAGCGCTACCGCACCCTGCGCGACTCGCACGACGCGACCCCGGCGCACGAGGCGCAGGTCAACGAGGCGCGCGTCGCGGTCCAGCGCTACGCGATCCTCCCGTCGCTCGTGTTCGAGCGCGCGGTGCTGTCCGGCACCGGCAGCTTCTTCAGCGGCAACGACACCACCCCGACGACGACCGCCGACCAGAACCACACGCGCGACAACTCGATGTACCCCGCGCTCCGCGACGCGCTGTACACGCGGATCAGCGGGCTCGATCACGGCCTCATCGCGCGCCAGATCGGTGCCGAGGGCGCCGACGACGCGATGATCGACAGCGGCGTTCGCGCGGCCGAGCAGGGGCTCGCGCAGCGCTCCGAGGCGCACGATCAGCAGCGCGCCGGCGGCTCGCAGTCGATCGATGTCGACGACGCGCGCCAGATGGACCGCGACCTCGGCGACTACCACCGCGCGGTGCAGGGCGCCGAGGACGCGACCGCGGGCGATCAGCGCGGCGCCGACGGCAACTTCGCCGACATCTCGGCGCGCGATCAGCGCGACATCGCCCACATCGACGCCGACTTCGTGGCGCACCGCGCGGCGTTCCAGCAGGCGCGCCAGCAGGCGGCGGACAACGCGGCGATGATCGTCGGCGTGCTCGTCGGCGTCATCCTCGCGGTGCTCGTCCCCGGGCCGGGCACGGCGGCCGGGCTCGCGTTCTACTCGGCGATGGTCTCGGCGGCGGCGGCGACCGGCCAGGTCCTCACGCGCGAGGCGATCCTCGGCAACACGTACGACGCCGGCGGCGACGGCCTGAAGACGATCGCGGCGGCGGCGGCGACCGGCGCGATCGCGGGCGGCGCGCAGTACTACTCGGGCCAGATCGTCAACGCGCTGATGCCGCTCGGCTCGGGCGCCACCGCGTCGGCGCAGGCGACCGCTCTCGCCTCGGGCCTCAACGCCGGCACGGCGCCCGCGTGGCAGACGATCGTGCGCGAGGGCGGCCGCAGCGCGATGCAGACCTCGTTCACCGGCTTCGCGAACACGGTCGGCTCGGTGATCGATCCGAACAACTGGCTGCACGGCTGGAACGAGGGCTGGTACCGCGCGCGCGATGCGGGCGCCGCGCAGATCCGCGCGCTCCCCGGCGCGATGGTGCGCGCGGCGCTGACCGGGATGGCGACCTCGGCGGCGGGCCAGGCGCTGCACACGGCGGGTGTCACCCCGCCGGCGCCCGCGGGCGTCGGCGAGAGCGCGGGCGTCGATCGCGTCGCCGCGCAGATCGCGCATGATCTGCCGGGGAACGTCGCGGCGGGCGTCGCCGACCAGACGATGTCGGCGCTGCTGCACGGCGGCCCGACGACGCCGGGCGCGTTCCTGCAGGGCGTGCTGGCGAGCGTCGCCCAGTCCACGCAGGACATGGCGCAGAGCACGATGGCCGGCTCGATCCCGAACACGCACTACACGCAGCAGCAGCGGATCCACGTCGGGCGCGAGATCGCCGCGCATCACAACGACTTCGTCGCCGGCGACGAGTGCGCGCTGTTCTACAACGCGGTGATCGCGACGCCCGAAGGCATGGCGCTGCCGACCGGCGCCGAGTTCCTCGCCGCGCGCAACACGATCGCGGGCGCGCACGCCGCCGGTGTCGCGCTGACACCCGCGCAGCGCGAGGCGTTCCAGCACTACGTCCGCGAGGGCCGCGGCCCCGACTTCCAGGCGCGCGCGCTGCGCAACCCGCTCGAGATCCCGGCGGTCGCGTCCGCGGCTACGCCGCCGGTCCTCGCGCCGCCCGCAGCACCGACGACCGCGCGCGGTCGAGAGGCGCTGACCCACGCCACCGAGGCGCAGACCGCGGCGACCGCGCTGCGCGCGGCGATGACCGACACCGATCGCGCCGACGTCGCCTACCTCGCGCAGGCGACGCCCGCGCAGGCGCAGGACAGCCTCGCGCGGATGGCCACGAGCGTCGAGGCCGGTCGCGCCGCGGTCGAGCGCGCGCGCGCCGCCCGCGACGCGATCCAGCACGCGCTGGCCGCCGCGACCGACCCGGCGGAGCGCGCCGAGATCCAGGCGCAGCTCGACGTGGTCACGCGCGTCCTCGCCGAGGCCGAGGCCAACTACCAGACCATCGCGCTGACGCGCGCACGACTCACGAACATCGCGAACGCGCCGCCGCCGGCCGCGCCGCCGGGCTCCGCGCCCGCCACCGATCCGGCGTCGCCGCACGCGCCCACCGCGCCAGAAGTCCAGGTGAACAACCTGTCGCCGGAGAACTACCTGCTCCTGCACTCGTTGATCGAGCAGCACGGCCATGCCGACGGGACGCGGCGGTTCCTCGAGCAACAGCGCCTGCGCAGCGATCGCGCGACCGGCGGCGACGAGATCACGGCGAGCATGATCCAGGGCTCCGACTTCGTCGGTTCGAGCGCACCGCGCATCACCGACCCGGCGGCGCTCGCCACGCAGCAGGCACAGCTCGTCGCGGCATCCGGCGGGCAGCTCCTCGGCCTCGTCGATCTTCTGCCCGGCGTCGCGCGTATTGACCCGGACGGCACGAACTTCCGCGTCACCCTGCGCGCCGGCGGCACGTTCCTCGTCCGCGTATCAACAACGCAGCTGCCGCCGACGGTCGTCGCGCGGTCGCTGCCGAACACCGAGCGCGGCATCCACAACATCCAGCTCAACGACACGATCACGCTGGCGAACCTGCGGAGAGCGCTCGCGCACGAGGTCGCCGAGCTCGCCGCGATCCAGGAGCGCCAGCTGTCCGGCGCGCCGCCGCGCACCGCCGATGCCCTCATCGCCGAGCGCACCACGCTCGGGTCCCCGCTCGGCGCGGCCGCCGCCCCCGCGCCGCTCCGGCGCGAGATCGCCGCGCTGATCGAGAACCTCGGCCTCCGCGAGGGCACCGCCGGCGCCGCGGAGCGGATGGCGCTCATCCGCCCGAACCTCACGCCGGAGGCGCAGCGCGAGGTGGGCCTGCTTGCGCGCCCGCGCGGTCAGCTCGACACGCCCGACCAGCAGGCGCTCGATCAGATCGCGACGCGGAGCGCGCTGCAGCAGTCGATGGTCGACCAGGCTGCGGCGCGCGCGCGCGAGCTCCATCCGGCGGGCGAGGTCCCGGTCGCCGACCGGCCGGACGGCCGCGTCAGCCTCGCGCGAGCGGAGGCGATGGCCGCGAGCGCACGAACCGCGCGCATCCGGCGCGCCGCGGAGGTCGTCACCTGGCTCCGCGGCCTCGTCGCGGCGCCGGGGGAGCCGCACCAGCGCGCGCCGCTTCACATCCTCATCGGCGGCGGCGCGGCGGCCGCGTCGCTCACCTCCGACACGTTGTTCATCGACGACGTCGGCCGCTGGCACGTCGACGAGAGTGGCCGGATCGCGCAGACGACGCAGCAGCTCGGCGCGATGCCGGGCCTCGGCGACGCGCGCCAGTTCGCGACCGCCGAC
>JAPLLF010000519.1 GCA_026387715.1 Pseudomonadota bacterium | reverse complement strand
GCTGTCGGGCGGTGCGCTGTACCTGGCGATGGAGCTGCTCGAGGGCCGCGCGCTGTCGGAGGTGCTCGAACAGGAGGGCCAGCTCGCGCCCGGCCGCGCGCTGCACATCCTCGCGCACATCTTGCGGGGGCTCGCGCACGTGCATGCGGCGGGGCTCATCCACCGCGACATGAAGCCGGAGAACATCTTCCTGGTCCGCCAGGACGACGACGTCGACTTCGCGAAGATCCTCGACTTCGGGATCGCCAAGCCGATGAAGGGCGAGCTCACCGACGACAACGTGAAGCTCACGCAGGCGGGCATGGCGTTCGGCACGCCGATCTACATGGCGCCCGAGCAGGCGCTCGGCAACCCGCTCGACGGGCGCGCGGACCTCTACGCGGCCGCGGTGATGGCGTACGAGATGCTGTGCGGCCAGCCGCCGTTCTACTCGGAGGACAAGCTCGCGGTGATGTCGATGCACACCGCGCGGCCGGTCCCGGCGATGCGCACCCGCCTGATCAAGGGTGGCAAGCCGGTGCCGTCGTCGATCGAGCGGCTGATCGCGCGGGGGCTCACGAAGAAGCCGTCGGATCGCTACGCCACCGCGGAGGAGTTCCTCGCGAAGGTGGAGCAAGCGCTCTCCACGCCCGACGGCGGCCAGACCGACGTCAACTTCGAGCGGGTGAGCTCGACGGGGAGCCAGCCGCTGGTGTCGGCGTCGGGCCACCTCCAGCTCGGCGACGAGGCCGACGTCGGCCCGTCCCCCGATGGCCAGGACGTCACGAACTTGATCTCGACGGCGATCGACGAGGTCCTCCGCACCCCGGCCGCGCCGCTTCCGGCAGCCCAGCCGCCACGGTCGACCGCGGCACGGACGCCCAACCAGCCGGCCCCGCCGTCTCCAGCGCCGCCCCAACCTCCGCTGCCACCCGTGATCTCCGCGCGTCCTCCCGTGGCACCGGCGGCGAAGGCGGGCGTCGGGCTCGGGCTGCCGTACACCGGCCCGCAGGGCGAGCCGATCTTCGGGCTGACCCCCGAGCAGCGCCTCGCGGGTACGACCCCGCCGGCCGCCGCCCCGGTGGTCGCGGTGCCGCCGCCTGCGAAGAAGAAGCGCTGGCCGCTGTACGCGGGGATCGTCGGCCTCGCGGTCGTGGTCGGCATCGTCATCGCGATCGCCACGTCCCCCCGGCGACACGCCGCCGTCGACACGAACTCGCCGGCGGGTCGCGCGCAGCAGCTCTTCGATCAGGGCAGCCTCGAGCAGGCGATCGAGCTCGTCGAGCGTGGCGGCGTGGCGCTACGCACCGACGCGGCCGCGCAGCTCGTGCTCGGCAACGCGTACGCGGCCCGCGGGCAACGCAAGGACGCGCTCGCGGCCTACGATCGGACGCTGCGCCTCGCGCCGGAGCTCGAGACCGACCAGACGCTGCGCGCGAGCCTCCGCGGGATGACCGCCCCCGACGTCAAGGATCTCGCGATGCTCGTCGAGGCGTTCGATCTGTGGATCGGCCACACGCAGGATCCCGCCGCGCGCACGCAGCTCGACGCGAACGCGGTGAGCGACAGCAGATTCATCGTATCGAGCGTACCGCCCGCCGCCAGCACCTGCCCC
>JAPLLF010001273.1 GCA_026387715.1 Pseudomonadota bacterium | reverse complement strand
TACATCGCGATGGCCGCCTATTACCGTGGCGAGGTGGCCCACCAGCGGTTCGAAGCGCTTCCGGTGCGGTTGCCCGACGATCAGCTCCTCAAGGATGTCGAGCAGAAGCGTGTCCTCGCCGGCCGCGCGTACGACCGCTGGAAGGAGAGCCTCCAGCATCACCAGGCCTACTGGGCGACCGCCGCCGGGTACCAGATGTCGCAGATCTTCGTCGAGCTGTGGGATGTCACGGTGCGGGCCCCGTATCCGACGAGGATCGCGACCGCTGCGCGGCCGACCTACGTCGCCGAGCTCCACGACAAGTCACGCGAGCACCTCGAGAAGGCCCTGGAGGGCCACCGGATGAACGTCGAGCTCGCCAAGGCGTACGGGGTCGACACCTCGTGGAGCCGTGGCAGCGAGCTCCAGGCCACCCGGATCCTCGAGACCCTGGCCCGGGACGCCAGCGGCAACTACGTCACCCCATGAGCCCTCTGCCAGGGGGGATCAGCCGCGGAGATCGCTGCTCGATCCGAAACTTGGCATCAGATCGCACGCGATCTCGGAAGACACGCTTGACGCTGCGTTTCGCGTCGTCTATACGTCGGTTGGACCAGTCAGCAGTTAGATGATTTTATTGAGCTTTTCTTTACCCAGCATTTTGTTAAAAAAATAGACTACGATGTTGTAGACGGTATTAAAAAACTTAAATAATTAGTACTGTAAATCTGCCGGCTTATGCCTTCGGTGGTTCGAATCCACCTTCTTCCACTCCCCGGACCCCCACGAAACCCAAAGGACCTCCCAGAACGAACGACACGACATTGCGGGTGTAGCTCAGTTGGTAGAGCTCCAGCCTTCCAAGCTGGTTGTCGAGGGTTCGAGCCCCTTCGCCCGCTCGCGACGTCCTCAAACGCCTTTTGCCCCCATAGCACAGTGGCAGTGCACTTCCTTGGTAAGGAAGGGGTCGCGTGTTCAATTCACGCTGGGGGCTCTGTAGAACTCCAAACTCTCATCAAGAGCTTCACCGACCATGTCCAAAGAAAAATTCGTCCGCAACAAGCCCCACGTCAACATCGGAACGATCGGCCACGTCGATCACGGTAAGACCACGTTGACTGCTGCGATCACGAAGGTCCAGTCGACGAAGGGCTTCGCGAAGTTCACGGCGTTCGACCAGATCGACAAGGCGCCGGAAGAGAAGGCTCGCGGCATCACGATCTCGACGGCGCACGTCGAGTACGAATCCGACAAGCGCCACTACGCGCACGTGGATTGCCCGGGCCACGCCGATTACATCAAGAACATGATCACGGGCGCGGCGCAGATGGACGGCGCGATCCTGGTGGTGTCGGCGCCGGACGGCGCGATGCCGCAGACGCGCGAGCACGTGCTGCTCGGTCGCCAGGTGAACATCCCGGCGATGGTGGTGTACCTCAACAAGTGCGACATGATCGGCAAGGGGGACGAGGAGCTCCTCGACCTCGTCGAGATGGAGCTGCGCGAGCTGCTCGACAAGAACGGCTACAAGGGCGACGACACCCCGATCATCCGCGGCAGCGCGCTCAAGGCGCTCGAAGGCGACGCCTCGGACTACGGGACGCCGTCGATCCAGAAGCTGATGGACGCGTGTGACTCGTACATCCCGGAGCCGGTCCGCGAGCTGGACAAGCCGTTCCTGATGCCGGTCGAGGACGTGTTCACGATCACGGGTCGCGGCACGGTCGTCACGGGGCGCATCGAGCGCGGCATCGTGAAGGTCGGCGACGAGCTCGAGATCGTCGGGCTCGGCGACACGCGCCAGACGACATGCACGGGCGTCGAGATGTTCCGCAAGCTGCTGGACCAGGGCCAGGCGGGCGACAACGTCGGCGTGCTGCTCCGCGGTACGAAGCGCGAAGAGATCGAGCGCGGCATGGTGCTGGCGAAGAAGGGCACCGTCCCGCCGCACTCGAAGTTCACGTGCGAGGTGTACGTGCTGAAGAAAGAGGAGGGTGGCCGTCACACGCCGTTCTTCCAGGGCTACCGCCCGCAGTTCTACTTCCGTACGACGGACGTCACCGGCACGGTGACGCTGCCGGCCGGCACCGAGATGGTGATGCCGGGTGACAACATCAAGGTCGACGTCCAGCTCGTCTCGCCGATCGCGTGCGAGGAAGGTCTCCGCTTCGCGATTCGCGAAGGCGGCAAGACCGTCGGCGCCGGCGTCGTGACCAAGATCCTCGCCGAGGA
>JAPLLF010000550.1 GCA_026387715.1 Pseudomonadota bacterium | reverse complement strand
GACGATGCCACGCCGATCGATGGGCCGAGCCCGACGCGCGCGGAGCACGCGGCGTTCCAGCTCGTCGACAATCGCCACGCCGCGCACCGCGTCGTCGACGGCGAGTCGGTGATCGACGCGGGCGACATCGGGTTCGCGCGCTACACGCGGTTCGGGGTGCCGGAGCTGCGGTGGAAGCTCGGGCAGGTCGTCGACGGCGAGCGCGCGGCGGTCGCGGATCGGCTCGCCTCGATCGAGGTGCCGCTCGCCGCCGCGCAGGTGACGCTCGCGCGGCAGGTCGCGCTGCGGGTGCACGGGGCGGCGGGGATGGCGCTCACGCTCAAGGTGAACGGTCGCAAGGCGAGCGCGACCTCGACGTCGACGGTGAAGCTCGCGGACGGCTGGCAGTCGATCGTCGTGCCGGTCGACGCGGGTCGGTTCGCGGTCGGCGAGAACCAGATCGCGTTCGAGACCACCGGCGCCCGCGGCGACGCGCGCGTGGCGCTCGCGTGGCTGCGGATCGGGGCGGCGAGCGGCGTGTCGGCCGCGGAGCTGACGAGCCTCGGCAGCGCCACGTTGACCACGCTGTTGCCGGATCCGCGCGAGGCCGCGACGTTCGATCCCAGGCGCGACGCGATCGAGCTCGCCGCCGACGCCTCGCTCGTGTGGTACGCGACGGTGCCCGAGGGCGCGAACCTCGTCGCCGACGTGTCCGCTGGATGCCGCGTCGAGGTCGTCGCGCGCGCGAGCGACGACAGCTTCGCGGGCGGAGCGCTGGCGGGCGGTGGGGCGCGGGTCGATCTGTCCGCGGCGGGCGGCAAGGTCGTGGGCCTCGTGCTGACGGCGCGCGACTGTCCGCGCGCCACGCTCGTGCATCCCCGGATCACCCTGCACGGGGAGGAGGAGGCCCCCACGCCGATCGTCCCGCCGAAGTACGTCGTCCTCTGGATCATGGACGCGACGCGCGCGGATCGGATCCCGCTGTTCTCGCCGGGCGCGCGCGCGCTCACCCCGACGTTCGACGAGCTGGCCAAGACCGGCGTGGTGTTCCGCCAGTACTACACGCAGGGCAACGAGTCGCAGACGAGCCACGCGACCTTGTGGACCGGGGTGTACCCGGCGGTGCACGCCGTCCGGCTCGCCGGGACCGGGGGCACGTGGCAGGTGGACAAGCGGTTCGCGCTGATCGCGACCGAGCTCCACGACGCCGGCTTCGCGACCACCGCGGTCACCGGCAACGGCTTCGTGACGCTCGACGGCGGCTACGCGCGCGGGTTCGATCAGTATCGCAACCTGATGCGCGAGCCCGGCGCCAACGGGATCATCGCCGCGCAGACGATCGCGGACGTGGCGATGGCGCAGCTCGACGCCAGGCGCGCCGGGCCCGCGTACCTGCTGCTCGGCACGATCGACAACCACTTCCCGTGGATCGCGCACAAGCCGTGGATCGACACGTACTCACCGCCGCCGTACGCCGGCAAGTTCGTCGACATTCCGGATCCCGCGGATCTCGGGATCCGCCCCGACTCGATGGGCTGCGCGGTGATCCCGCCGCCCGACGAGGTGGAGCGCATCCGCGCGATCTACGACTCGGACATCTCGTACCAGGACCAGCAGGTCGGGCGGCTCGTCGCGAAGCTGAAGTCCTGGGGGATCTGGGATCAGACCTTGCTCGTGATCACGGCGGATCACGGCGAGGAGCTGTTCGAGGAGACGCGCTGCGGTCACGGTGGCTCGCTGCGCGACACGCTCGTCCGCGTGCCGCTGCTGATGCACTACCCGGCGGGCCTCGCCGGGGGATCGATCGTGGAGGAGGGGGTCGAGGAGGTCGACGTGCTGCCGACGATCGTCGAGCTCGTCGGACGACCGGCGCCGCCGCTGGTGCAGGGCCGCTCGCTCGTCGCGCAGGCGCGGGGCGTCGGCAAGGGCTGGGCGACCCCGTCGTACGCGTCGATGTACGAGTACGCGCACGCCATGCGGATCGGTCGCTGGAAGATGCGGGTCGGCGTCAACGGCACGCCGATGGTCGAGGACATGGTCGACGATCCGCGCGAGACGCGCGACGCGTCGCCGACCCGTCCCGTCGAGCGACGCATGCTGACCGACAACCTGTCGATGTTCCTCGCGCTCCGCACCCAGTGGCGCAAGGCCCCCTGGGGCACGACCTCCAACGTGTCGACGGGTGGGGCGGCCGCGCTCGACGTGGTGGCGGTGCCGTGACCCGCGCCGTCCTGCTCGCCGTCGTGGTCGCGTGCGCGGCGACCGACGTGACGCCGCTCCCGCCGAGCCGCGAGCTGCCGTCGGACGCGGGCGTGCGCCCGGGGGTTGTCCGTGATGCCGCGGCGAA
>JAPLLF010001254.1 GCA_026387715.1 Pseudomonadota bacterium | reverse complement strand
CGAACCGGCCCTTCGCGCCGAGCGGGATCGCCGGCACGGGCTTGACCGCGAGCTTCGCGAGCACCGACAGCTTGCCGTCGGAGACATCGATGAGATGGGCGCAGAACGGACAGCCGACGCGCTGCGTCTGATCCGGCGCGCGCAGCTCGAGCGAGCCGTTGCAGCTGGGACAGGCGACGCGGCTCGCCGTGGCGGTGCTCGCGTGCGCCGGCACCACCTCCCCACCGACGATCTTGAGGTCCGCGAGCGCGAGCTGCTTGCCGAGGTAGGTGCGCGGGACCTCGTCGGTGTAGTCGATCGTCGCGAAGTCGCCCTGGGCGCTCGACAGATCGACGTACCGGGTCGTGGCGTTCGGCTCGAGCCGGTACGGAATCTCGCCGGCGGCCGCGACGAGCGTCGCCTCGCCGACCTCGCCGACGACGAACGACCGCGGCTGCCCCGCGACCCGTAACGTCACCGTGCGGCCCGGCGCCAGCGCCTCGAACGCCGGGAGCGCGCTCTGGAGCTCGGTCTCGAACGTCAGGTAGAACCGGCCCTGCGCCTCGGCGAGCCAGCCCCACCGCTCACCCCCGAACTTCGCGTACCATTCCTGCCAGGTGCCACCCTGCGCGTGCTTGATCTGCGCCATCCCGACGAGCAGGAACGTCTCGCCGTCGCAGGTGCCCTCCGCGAACAGCGCCAGCGGCGACTCCATCGGCACCAGGTCCGCGACCGTGCCGAGCGTCTCGATGCCGCGGTCGGTACGGAGCACCGCGGAGCGACAGGCCTCGCACACGCGCACGAACGAGTCGTCGTAGCGGAACTCGACGTCAGCGCCGCAGGTCGGGCATGCGACCTTCACAGCCTGGAGCGTACTCGAAGTCGTGGGCTCATCGTGCCCGACGCGCCGATGCGTTGACCCGGACGAAGAACGTCGAGTCGCCGATCTCCTCGGCCTCGCGATAGTTCATGCCGAGCTCGATCGAGCTCCAGGCGAACGCCTGATAGCGCACGGCGAAGCTCGTCACGTAGCGCGCGCTCACGGCGTCGTCCTCGACGAGCGGCACCCACGCGATATCGCCCATCAGGGACGTCTTGGGGTACTGGCCGGGCGTCCATTCGAAGCCACCGAGGGGCCGGAGCGCGCGGAGCTCGTCCCGGAGCGATCTGCGCGGCGCGGTCGTGCGCTCGTCGCGTCCGTCGCTCGCCGAGGCGCCGACGTGCAGCCGGATCGGTCCGAGGTCGCGGCTCGCGACGACGAACGCCTCGGCCACGCGGGTGTCGTGCTTGCCGGCAAACGTCGTGCGTACGCCGAAGGCGAGCGCCGGTTGACCGACGAACCACTGATCCTGCGAGGCGCCGAGCTTGAACGTCGCGCGTCCCAGCCAGATCGCGTCCGGCCGCGTGTCTCCACAGCCGTGACAGATGCGCACCTCGGAATCCCCACCGAGCTCGACGCTCGCGAAGGGACCGATGCTGATCGTGCCGCTCAGCATCGTGCCGCCGTGGTGATCGAGGCCGGTCGTCGCCGTCACGCCGCCCGGAGGCAACCATGCGGTCGGTGCGGTGATCACGTGACCGATCGATCGATCTCGGAGATCGTCCGCCGCGGCGGGCGTCGCGTGGAGCGCCGCGATGGTCACGACCATCGCGATCCCCACGCGCACGATGTCCGAGCTGGCCGTCACTTCAGGCTATCCACCGCGTGGCGAAGGCCCCAGGACGTGAACGTGATGCCGCCGAAGATCTGCGCGTCGAGCAGGTTCGCGTTCTGGATGTCGGCCACCCGGACCCCGCTCTCGAGCTGCATCCAGTCGGCGATCTGATAGCGCACGCCCCACGACAGCTCGGGGCGCAGGTTGATGCGGCCCTTGGGACACGCCGACGCGATGTCGCCGTAGCAGAACTCGGGCGCCCAGCCGAGGTCGATGAGGATCAACGACTTGTCGATCGGCTCGACCTGGATCCCGCCGAACGGCCGGATCTGCTTGCGGAGGTTATCGCCGCTCATGAGCGTGCCATCGGGGCCGCCGTGGAGGGTCTCCTCGACGCGGTTCATCGCGTCGCCGGTCGTCGCCTGCAGCGACGCATCCCAGAACGCGCCACCGGCGTGGATGGCGACGCGCTTGCCCAGGTGCTTGCTCGCGACGAGCGTGAGCTCGGCGATGCGCGTCTTGAAGCCGTCGTGGTTCCGCTCGAACGACTTGCGGAACCCGAGCGCGAGGCCGGGCTGGTTCTGGAACAGCCGGTCCTCCGACACGCCGAGCCGGAACGACGCGGTGACGTACGGCTGGATCCGCTCGGCGCGGGTGTCCGTGTCGGGCCGCGCGCGGACCGCGTCGGTGGTCGCGACCCCGAACTCGGCGACATCGCCGAGGCCGACACGGTTGTCGCTCGTCACGCCACCCCCGGTGTCGAGCTGCGTCTTGGAGTACAGCACCGCGGCCGGCAGGATCCAGCCGGTGGGCGTGGTGAGCACCATCGGCATGTCGATCGCGTGATCCGGCAGCTTCACCTTCGGCCGGTTCGGGTCGTAGGTGTCGGTCGGCTTCTCGATCGGCCTGGTGGTCTCGGGGAACGGCGACGGCTCCCCCGTGTCACCGGTCGGTGGTAGCGGTGGCTTGTCCGTCGGCGTCGGCTCGACGGGCTTGGGCTCGGGGCCCGCTGGTTCCGGGGGAAGGGGCTGAGCCTGTGCGATCGCCCCATCGATCAGCCCCCAGGCGAGGATCGTCGCGGCTAAGAAGATGGCGTTCGTACGTTTCATGGGTGCCTCCGTGCCTGCATCAGTCATCACAGAAGGCCCCGACGGCGCGGCAAGCTAGCGCGCCCCAGGGCACGAACACCTCGGCACCAAGCCGGATGTCCCATTGCACGACCGCGTCGAACCCCGAGGCAGGCGCCTGGGTGTGACCGGACGTGACGTCGAGTTGATAGCCGATGCTGCCGTCGATGATCACCGACGGCAACATCGCCCAGCGCAGACCGAGGCGACCCAGGAGGCCGTGATCGATCGTCGCGACGGTGGAGTCCCGGGCCCACCGGAACTGCGGGGCGAGCGCGACCTCGCCGACGATCCGCGCGGTGTCGTTCATCACGATCTCGTAGCCAGCGGTCGGGAGCACGAGGGTCCGCTTGGTGACCTCGGGCTGGCCGATGTCGATCGAGGCCGCCGAGATCCGGGCCCCGCCGTGGAGCGTCAGCCAGTCGGCGAACTCGAAGCGCAGCCTGCCGACCAGGTAGATGTCGTGCACGGTCTCGATGACCTTCGTGACGCCGAACTGCTCCTCGCGCGGGAGGCCGAGCCGCACCGCGACGCCGAACGCCGGCACGTTGGCATACTCGGGGATCGGGATCTTGAGCTGCAGGCCGAGCGCCGGCACCGGGGCGTTCACGCCGGTCACGCTGATCGCGGACGTGTGCCGATACTCGAGCTGCGCGATGTCGCCGAAGCCGAGCGCGAGCACGCCGGCCGAGGTCAGGACGCCCGGATCCTGGAGGAGGCTGCCGTCGCCCGACATCGTGAACACGAACGCGCCGACGACATCGGCGAGCGGCATGGAGAACAGGCGCGAGCTCTGGAACGGCCCGCGCATGATGTTGGCGTAGCTGGTGTCCCGGTGACGGAGCACGAGGTGGCTACCCGAGATCTTGGCGGGCGGCACGGCCGCGTCGGGCGAGCCGGGGTCGATGACGTGCTTCATCATCAGGCCCTCGGTTCCCGACCCACTCGGCGCGGGAGCCGTGGGCGTCGTGGGCTCGGCGGGTACCGGCACCGGCTCCACGGGCTGCGCGTGGACGGCGTGCGCGGCAACGAGGAGCGCCGCCAGCGCCATCACGAGTATCGATCGCCGAGCCATGACGCCATACTGACGCTGGAACGGGTGAGGTCGCCGTCTCCCAGGCGTGAGATCCGCGTGATCGGTCGGACCATTGCCAGGTTTTCTACGGTGATCCCGGCATGATGGACCCTATGATCGAGGCACGTGCCACCTTCTGCCCCTAGCCGCCGTCTCGATGGCCGTGATCTGGCGCGTGTTCCTCGTGCGGCGCGTGCTCGAGGTCGAGACGCTCTACCGCATCGACATCATCTACGCGGTCTTCATCGGCCTCGCGTTCGGCGGCAGCGCGATCCTCGCGTACAACTTCCGCCCCGCGGGCTACGCGTCGCTGATCTACGCGAGCTTCATGGTGTTCACGCGGACGATCGTCGTGCCCTCGAGCGGCCGGCGCACGCTCGTGATCTCGACCATCGTGTTCGTGCCAGTCATCGCCGCGGGCATCGCGCTCGCGTACACCACGAAGCAGGATCTACCCGGCCCGGCCTACGTGATCGGCGGCGTCGTGTTCGCGACCGTCGCGATCCTGCTCGCGACGATCGGCTCGAAGATCATCTACGGCCTGCGCCAGGCGCGACGCGATGCAGCTCGGTCCGTACACGCTCGATCGCGAGATCGGACGCGGCGGCATGGGGACCGTGTATCGCGCCCACCACGCGATGCTCCGCCGGCCGACCGCGCTCAAGCTCCTGCACCCCGAGCTCGTCGGCGAGGAGAACCTCGATCGGTTCGAGAAGGAGGTTCAGGGGATGAGCACGCTCACGCACCCCAACACCGTCGCGGTGTTCGACTACGGGCGAAACGCCGACGGCCTCCTGTACTACGCGATGGAGTACCTCGACGGCATCGACCTCGACAAGCTCGTCAAGTCCGACGGACCACAGCGCCCCGCCCGGGTCGCGCGGATCCTCCAGCAGGTGGCCGGCGCGCTCGGCGAGGCGCACAGCAAGGGGCTCGTCCATCGCGACGTGAAGCCCGCGAACATCATCCTGTGCGAGCGAGGGGGCGCGCCGGACGTCGCCAAGGTCGTCGACTTCGGCCTCGTCACCGGGATCGCGAACCCGGGTGACCCGACGCACGCGATCATGGGGACCCCCGCGTACCTCGCGCCCGAGGCGGTCACCGGCGGCGCGGTCACCGGGGCCGCGGATCTCTACGCGCTGGGCTGCGTGGGGTTCTTCCTGCTGACCGGCAAGCGCGTGTTCG
>JAPLLF010000896.1 GCA_026387715.1 Pseudomonadota bacterium | reverse complement strand
AGCGCCTCGCGCACGCCGTCGACGTCGCGCCACCACGGCGACGGGCCGTCGAGGAGCTCGGGCTCGAACGGCCGGCCGATCCGCGGGGTCACGATCCGCGCCCCGCGCGCCGCGGCGCGCTCGACGAGGGTCTCCGCCGGCTGCGCCCATGGATGCAGCCCGAGATCGAACGTGCTCCAGTGGACCGGCATCAGCGTGCCACCGCCGAGCATCTCGAAGGCGGTGAGCGCGTTCTCGGGGCCGAGGTGGATCGAGCCCCACGCCGGATGCCACGCGCCGATCTCGAGCATCGTCAGATCGAAGCGCCCGAACCGCTCCGCGATCGCGCGGAACTCCGGGGTCAAGCCGGTATCGCCCGAGAAGAACACCTTGCGCCTCGCGGTCTCGATCACCCACGACGACCACAGCGTGCTGTTGCGCGCGCTGTCGAGCCGCCCCGAGAAGTGCTGCGATGGGGTCGCGGTGAACCCGACGCCGCCGATCGTCGCCGTCTCGTACCAGTCGAGCTCGGTGACGAGCCTCGGCTCGACCCCGAACTTCTCGAGCAGCATGCCGACGCCGAGCGACGTGACGACCGGCACGCGGAGCTTCGCGAGCTCCTGCCACGACGACTTGCACAGGTGATCGTAGTGATCGTGCGACACCAGGATCGCGTCGAGCGCGGGGAGCTGCGCGATCGTCACCGGCGCCGCGTGGAACCGCCTGGGCCCCATGATCGAGGGGACGGGCCCGAGCCGCGTGCCGAACACCGGATCGGTGAGCACGCGCAGGCCGTCCATCTCCAGCAGCATCGTGCTGTGCCCGAGCCAGGTGACGCGCATCCCGGCCTGGCTGATCGGCGCCGTCCAGGCCGCCAGCGGGCTCTCGATCGGGATGTCGCCCTGCGGCTTGCGCCGGGCGCCACCGAACAGGAACTCCTTCATGATCGTGCCGCCGCTGCCGCTCTGCAGCCCGGCCCCGACCGGCGCCGTGTTGCGAAACCGACCGTCGCGAAATTGCTTCGAGTCACGAGCACGTTCCAGCCGGAGTCCATCGAGGCGCATGTCAGCGGTCACTCTAGCGCCACTTCACCAGGGCGGTAGACTCCGTGGTTGAATGCGCGCGTGAAGCTGTTCCCGCGCGTGCTCGCCCTCGCCGTCGTCACCGCTGCCGCGTGTCGCGGTGAGAGCACGACGACGAGCGGCGGCGGCGGCCCCGGCACGACGCCGACCGCACACGCGAGCGAGACCCCAAAGCTCGTCGTGCTCGTCGTCCTCGACCAGTGGCCCGAGTGGGCGTTCGAGACCAAGCGCGCGACCCTGGTGGGCGAGCGCGGAGGCTTCGCGCGGCTCCTCGCGGAGGGCGAGTGGCACGTCGGCCAGCACCCGTCGGCGGCGACGCTGACCGCCCCCGGCCACGCGCTGCTCGGCACGGGCGAGCCGACCTCCCGCAGCGGCATCCTGGCCAACGAGTGGTACCACCGCGATCTCAAACGGCGCCTGCACGCCACCGAGGACGCGACCGGCGCGTCCAACGCGTCGTGGCTCCGCGTGCCCGGCCTGGGAGACTCCCTCGCGGCCAGCGGGCGCGGAGGGCACGCCGTCGCGGTGTCACTGAAAGATCGCGCCGCGATCCTGCCGCTCGGGCACGCCGGGACCGCGGTGTGGTTCGACAAGCAACGCCTCGCGTGGGTGACCACCGGCGCGCCGCCCGCCTGGCTCGCCGCCCACGACGCCGCGCACCCGATCGCCGCGCGGATGCACACCGTGTGGACGCCGACGAACGCCGCGCGCCTCGCGACGCTGAGCGGGACGATCGACGCCCAGGTGGGCGAGCTCGGCGAGGCCGGGTTCGGCCCGACGTTCCCGCACGATCCGGACGCGACGAAGGATCCCGCGGAGGCGCTGGTCGCCGCGCCGATCGGCAACGAGGTGCTCGTCGACGTCGCGCTCGCGGCGATCGACGGCGAGCACCTGGGCGCCGACGCGGCGCCCGACCTCCTCGTCATCAGCCTGTCCCCGCACGACTACGTCGGGCACGGCTGGGGCCAGGAGTCGTGGGAGATGTGGGATCTCGAGCTGCGCCTCGATCGCGAGCTCGCCCGGCTGCTCGCGGCGCTCGACACCAAGGTCGGCGTCGGCGCGTGGTCGATGATCGTGACGAGCGATCACGGCGCGAGCCCGCTCCCCGAGCGCGTGCACGGTGGGCGCATCACGTTCGAGCAGCTGCGGGACGCGACCAACCGCGCCGCGAGCGCCGAGCTCGGCGACGGCGAGTGGATCCTCGACACCAAGTATCCGACGGTGTTCCTGGCCCCCGCGATCCTCAACATCAAGAACGACAAGGATCGCAGCGTCGCGATCAAGAAGGTCATGTTCGCGTTGCGCGCGTTCCCGGGCATCGCGCGGGTCGAGCTCACCGCCGACATCGCCGGGCACTGCGAGACGCGCCCACCCGACGTCCGCGTGCTGTGCGAGGCGATCGATCCCGAGCGCTCGGGCGAGATCATGTACCTGCCCCGGCCCGGCTGGGTGCTCGGCGAGGCCGTGGATCCGGTCGCGACCGCGCACGGCTCGCCGCATCCGTACGATCGGCTCGTGCCGTTGCTCCTGCTGCCGCCCGGGCGTTCGGCGCACGCGCCCGAGACCGCGCCGCGCGGGCAGCTCGAGATGACGACCGTCGCCGACACGCTGGCGAAGTGGCTCGGCGTCACCGCGCCGCGCGCGTTGCCGCGCTGATCAGTAGGTCAGCGCGAGCGTCGCCGCGAGCCCGATCGAACGATCGGTCGCCGCGGTCACGCCCCGCTGGTTGGGGGACAGCGTGCCGCCCTTGAAGCTGATGCTGACCTGGCTGTACTCGGCGAGGATCCTGAGGGCGAGCGCGCCGCCGAGCTTCACGTCGAGCCCGCCGCGCAGCTCGGCCCCGTAGGCGGTGCCCGCGCCGTACTGCGCCGAAGTCGAGATCGCGCCGGTCTTGAGGAGCAGGAGCGCGCGCACCTCGACGTCGAGGTTCATCGTCGGCGTCACCGGCGTGCCGAGGACGCCGTGCGGCGCGATCGCCTGGTAGTCGACGTCGGGAGTGTCGAGCTCGGAGCCGCCGAGGTTGGTGCGATTGGCGATGAACTGGCGCCCCTCGTAGCTCGCCCCGAACGCGAGCACCGACGCCTTGCCGACGCCGAGCCGATAGCGCGCGCCGATCGAGTAGTGCGCCTGATCGATCGGCACCGCGGTCATCGAGCGCGGGATCGTGATCGCCAGCCCGATCGCCTTGTCGAAGTCACCGACGAACCCGAGGCCCTCCATCCCGCCGCCCTTGCCGCCGGTGCCGACCGCGAACGGATAGACCTCGGCCTCGATGCGCGCGCTCGGCGCGGACGTGCCGGTCGTCGGCGGCGGCGTGGTCGACGTCGAGTCGTAGGTGCCCCAGGTCGTGCGCGGTCGACTTCTCGGGCTCGTCGTCGGCGTCGCCACCCTTGCGCTTGCGGACCTTGCGCTCGCCATCGCCGTCCCCATCGCCATCGCCATCGCCATCGCCATCGGCGATGCGCTTGTGCGGCTTGACCGGCTTCTCGGGCTTCTCGATCGGCTTCTCGGTCTCCTCCACCCCGGCGACGGCCGCCGCGATGTCGTCACGGCTCTTCTTGAGCGACATCGTCGTCTTGAACGCGATCGTCTGCTCGCTCGACTTGCCGTGTACGTGGGTCGTGAGCACGAGCGACTTCTTCTTGCCCTTCTTCACGATCTTGCCTTGCACCACCGCGTCGGCATCGAGCTTCGCCGCGAGCTTCTTCGCGTCCTTGTTGTCGAGCTCGCCGCTCAGGTCGAGCTTGTCCATCGCCCGCTTGGTCTCCTTCGGCGACACCACCTTGACGTGCTCGGCGAGGATCTCGACGACCACGTCGGCGACCTCGTTCTCCGAGTCACCCTCGATCGGGGTGAGCGCGACCTTGGGTTTCGCCAGGGCGATCGACGTGATCGCCGGAACGATCACGACGATGAACGCGATCAAGTACCGCTGCATCTACCCCCAGAGTACAGCGAGCCGGGGTGTTCGTTGGAACATGTTACGCTGATCTCGCGTGCCACCCACCGACGAGGAATTGGGAGAGACCATGCTCGGAACCGGGGTCGGCCCCGGGCCGTCCACCGCGTCCGATAGCTCCCCGCCGTCGCACGTGATCGCCCATCGCTACACGATCCTCGGGCTCCTCGGGATGGGTGGCATGGGGCGCGTGTATCGCGCCCACGATCGCACGCTCGACGAGGTGGTCGCGCTCAAGATCCTGCGCAGCGATCGGTCGCTCGGGGTGGCCTCGATCGAGGCGTTCCGCCAGGAGGTCAAGCTCGCGCGTCGGGTGACGAGCCCGCACGTCGTGCGGACGTTCGACGTCGGCGAGCACGGCGACGATCACTTCCTGACGATGGAGTATCTCGAGGGCAGGTCGCTCGCGCGGCTGATCGACGATGGCCCCCTCGGCGCGCTCGACGTGCTCCGGATCGCGCGCGCCGCGGCCGCCGGGATCGCCGCCGCGCACGCCGCCGCGGTCCTCCATCGCGATCTCAAGTCCGACAACATCCTCGTGGCGGCAGACGGTCGCATCGCGATCACCGACTTCGGCATCGCGCGGCTCGCACACGCCAGCGCGGCCAGCGAGGAGATCGTCGGCACGCCGGCCTACATGGCCCCCGAGCAGCTGCAGAGCGCGACGATCGGGCCACCCGCCGACGTCTACGCGTTCGGCGCGATCCTGTTCGAGATGCTCGTCGGACGCCGGCCGTTTGCGGGCACCGATCTCCTCCAGCTCGCCGTCGCGCGGCTCACCTCGCCGCCGCCCGATCCTCGCGCGCACGCCCGGGCCGTGCCCGACGCGCTCGCCGAGTTCGTCGTGCGCTGCCTGGCGGTCGATCCGGAGCAGCGGTTCGCGGACGGCGCCGACCTCGTGCGCGCGCTCGCGGCCCTGGAGCTCCGCGCGATCACGAGCCCGATCCACGAGCCGGGACCGCTCGTGCCGCATCGCACCTCGCGATCGATCGCCGTGCTGCCGCTCCGCGCGCCTGCCGAGCTCGCCGAGCTCGCCGAGGGCCTCGCCGAGGAGATCGTCGACACGTTGTCGATGACGCGCGAGCTGCGCGTCCGCCCGCTGGTGTCCGCCCGCGCCGCCCATCGTCCGGACGAGGATCCGGCGATCACCGGCCGCGCGCTCGGCGTCGAGGTCGTCGTCGATGGATCGCTGCGCCGGATCGGCGACACGCTCCGGCTGTCCGCACGCGCCATCGGGGTCGCCGACGGCTTCCAGCTCTGGGCCAGCCGGATCGACAGCCGCCCCGAGAGTCTGCTCGCCGCCGCCGACGAGGTCGCCCGGCTGGTGGCCCGTGCGCTCACGGTCGAGCTCGACGTCCCGCTGCGCCGCGACGTCGATCCGCGCGCCGCCGCGCTCTACCTCGAGGCCAAGGGCAAGCTCCGCACGAGCTGGATGATCGGGCGGCTCGAGCAGCCGGTCGCGCTCCTCGAGGAGGCGCTGCGGCTCGCCCCCGACGACGGCGGGATCACCGCGGCGCTGTCGACCGCGCTGTCGCGGCTCGGGTTCATGGGCACCCGCACGATGCTGCCCCGCGCGCGCCTGCTCGCCGAGCGCGCCGTGGCGCTCGCCCCCGCGGACGGCGAGGCATGGTATGCGCTCGCGATCGCGCACCTCTACGCCGGCGACGTCGCCGAGGCCGCGCACGCCCTCGTCCGGGCGGTCGGCCTCACCCCGGGCGTCGCGATCGTGCAGGCCATGCTCGGCGCGGTGCTCCTCGAGGTCGGCGCGTTCGACGACGCGCTGGCGCACCTCGAGGCCGCCCGCGCGCTCGATCCCGGGCATTCGCTCGGCACGTCCGATCTGGCGCGCGCGTACCTCTACGCCGGCCGCGACGTCGAATGCTTCGCGCTGCTCCGCGAGGACGCCGATCCGACATCGTTCACCGGGGTGACCATCGGACGGTTCAAGGCCTGGCGAGGCGAACGCTACGAGGGGAACCCCCACGCGATCGCGGCGGATCTACCGAACGACTTCGCGCCGTACACCAGGATGCTCTTCGCGTTCTACCGGACCCACGAGCTGCCCCCAGACCGGCTCGCCGATCTGCTCGGGACGCTCGAGACCCCGAGCCCCCGGCTCCGCGCCGCCCGCGCCCAGTTCGCGGCCGAGTTCCTCGCGCTCGTCGGCGATCACGCCCGCGCGCTCGATTGCATCGAGCGGAGCATCGCGGCGGGCCTCCAGGACCACTACTGGCTCCAGCACTGCCCGCTGCTCGCGCCGATGCACGAGCTCCCGCGGTTCCGCGCGCTCGCCGCGATCGTCGAGACCCGCGCCGCGACCGTGCTCGCTAGACTTCGTGCGGCATTGGTCGACGTGGCGCCCTGAAGTAACGCAGCGGCGAGTAGGGGCCGAAGTTCGAGACGCGCGAGGTGTAGAGGTCCGCGTAGTCGTTGACCTGCTCGCCGAACCGCGAGTTCTCGTTGCCCTCGCGCAGGCACGAGCCCCAGTGCGAGTTGTACGCGCGATCGATGCGCGCCTCGAGGGAGTCGACCTCGGCGTCCATCAACCCGGAGCGCTGGCGGAGCTCGTCGAGGTTCTGCTTCGTGGAGCGCCGCTCGTCGTCGAGCCGGGTGCGCAGCGGTGGCGTGGTCGTGCCGTCGTCGAGCAGCCGGCCGATCTTCTTGAGGCGCAGCTGCTGGTAGTCGATCTCCGACTCGAGGTTCCGGTGACGCCGATCGAGCAGGTCCAGATCCTGGATCTGCGCCTCGAGCCGATCGCCGACCGAGATCTCGCGCTCGAGCTCCTGGAGCACCATCGCGGTGCGCCACATGTGCGCCTTGCGCAGCCGCAGGATGTCGCCGTAGATGTGATCGCCGACGTAGAGGCAGCGCTCGCCGTTGACGCCGGTCATCTGCTCGAACGCGAGCACGTTGCCGGCCTGGTAGACCTTGTCGCGGGTCAGCGACTTGACCTCGGCGGGGACACCGTTGCTGCCGAGCACCGGGGTGCCGGTGGTCGGGTCGATCTGCAGGAAGTTGCGGGTGTCGTTGAAGAACGCCGGCTTGCCTCCCGCGACGATCACGATGTCGAAGTAGTTGCGCCACGACGGGTACGCCTTGCGCTCGCCGTCGAGGAGGTAGCTCATCACCACGTTCGTGTAGTCGTAGAGCGAGTTCGTGAGGAGGAACAGCCGCTTGCCCGAGCTGCGGAACTTGTGCAGCGTCTCGCCGAGCAGCGGATCCTTGATGATGTACGACGGCACGTCCGCCTTGATCACGCTCTTGAGCGTGTCGTCGCGGTGCGCCTCGTCGATCGCCTGCCGGATATCGTTCACCAGCTTGGCGTAGTCGACCGAGCTGCCCGCCCGATCGAGCCAGTCCACGAGCGTCATCAGCATGACGGCCTCGGGGAGGCCGAACAGCGTGTCGATCCACTCGTAGCGATCGCTCGACAGGTTGATCTTCTCGTTGCGATACGTCGTGCGGCGCTGCTCCTGCGTGAGCTCGCGGAAGCCGTGGTAGCAGCGCCCCACGTACGCGTGCCGGTCCATCTTGAAGACGTTGCCGAACAGCTTGTCGACGACGAGCCCGCGGATCGCCCACGACGGGTCGTAGCGCAGCCC
Source organism: Pseudomonadota bacterium (assembly GCA_026387715.1). Lineage (GTDB taxonomy): Bacteria > Myxococcota_A > Polyangia > Haliangiales > Haliangiaceae > JABFXX01. Next base: position 1,971 of record JAPLLF010000896.1, on the reverse strand, counting down.
CTTGATCTCCTCGGGATAGCCGTGCTTCTCGACGAGTTTGCCGAGCGTCAGCTCGATCGACAGGTTCTCCAGCTTGTCCTGGTGGTACAGGGCGAGCGTGTAATCCATGTCGAAGCCGATCATCTCGATCGTCTCCATGCGGAGATTTCGGTTGCAGAACACGCGGTTCTTGCGCGCGACGTCGATCTCCGTCGTCGTATCGCCGAGCAGCGCGCTCAGCTGCGGATCGATCTCTGTTCCGACCATCGAAGGAAAAATACTACCGTGCCCTGCGATACATTGCAGCCATGGGTTCCCCCTCTTCCCCGCGACCTGCTGCACTGCCGTGGAATCGCTCGCCGGCCCCGTTCGCCGAGTTGATCTCTGTCGAAGCCATCGCGGCGCGGGTCGCCGAGCTCGGCGCGCAGCTGACCGCGGACTACGCCGGCAAGCCCGACGTCGTCGTGATCGGGGTCCTCAAGGGCTCGGTGATCTTCCTGTCCGATCTGGTGCGGCACATCGCCCTGCCCTGCGTGCTCGACTTCATCGGCATCTCGTCCTACGGCGACGCCAGCGTGTCGTCGGGCGTCGTCCAGATCACGCAGGACCTGTCGCGGCCGATCGAGGGCAAGCACGTGATCGTCGTCGAGGACATCGTGGACACCGGCCACACCGTGGCGTACCTCCTCGAGAACCTCGCGACCCGGCGGCCGGCGAGCATCAAGCTGTGCTCGCTCCTCCACAAGCCGGACCGCAGCGAGCGCGAGGTCAAGATCGACTACCTCGGCTTCACGATCCCGAACAAGTTCGTCGTCGGCTACGGCCTCGACATCTCGCAGCAGTATCGCAACCTGCCGTTCATCGGGTTCGTCCAGGACCCCTGATGCAAGCTGGGCTCTACGCCGCGCTGTTCGAGATCGGGAAGCTCATCGGCTCCGATCTCGACCCCGGGATCCTGTTGACCAGGATCGCGGAGCTGATCTGTCAGCTCATCGACGCGAAGTCGTGTTCGGTGATGCTGCTGGACGCGCAGCGCAAGCGCCTGCTCGCCAAGGCCGCCTACGGGCTGCGCACGGAGCGGATGCACACGCTGTCGTTCCGGGTCGGCGAGGGCGTCGCCGGCTGGGTCGCCGAGCACGGCGAGGCCGCGTTGATCGCGGACGTCGCCGACGACGCCCGCTTCCAGACGCTGCCCGGCAACCAGACGCCGATCGCATCCCTGCTGTGCGTGCCGCTGATCGCGCGGGGCGAGCGGGTCGGCGTGGTGACGGCGACCGCGGAGCGTGCGAACGCGTTCACCGCCGAGCACCTCGAGCTCGTGAAGTTCGTCGCGATGACGATCGCGCTCGACATCGAGAACGTGCGGCTGCATCGCGTGGCGGTCACCGATCCGTTGACCGGCGCGTACAACCGCGAGTTCCTCGCGCAGCGGCTGCCCATCGAGCTCGAGGGCAGCAACGACGGCGACCCGATGTCGATCGCGATGGTCGACGTCGACCACTTCAAGGCGGTCAACGACCAGTTCGGGCACGGGGTCGGCGACGTCGTGCTCGCCGAGGTCGCGCGCCGGCTGCGCAGCGCGATCCGCGGCGGGGATCTGCTGGTGCGCTACGGCGGCGAGGAGTTCCTCGTCGTGCTGCCGAAGGCGGACGCCGGCCGCGCGTGGGAGGTCGGCGAGCGCATGCGGCAGCGCGTGTGCGAAAAGGCGTTCGATGCCGGCGACGGCATCACGTTGGTCCTGCGGTGCTCGATCGGCATCGCACAGTACCGACGCGACGAGGAGATGGGCGATTTGATCACGCGGGCTGATGTCGCGCTGTATCGCGCGAAGGACGCCGGGCGGAACCGCGTCGAGGTCGCGCCATGAGCGCGACCGACGACGACGATCCGTCGAAGCCGCTGATCCCCGAGACGTCCGGCGAGCACGACCTGCAGGAGGCGATCGGGGCGCGCAAGCCGCGCGCGTCGAACCGGCGCCGGCCCGACGCGGAC
>JAPLLF010000257.1 GCA_026387715.1 Pseudomonadota bacterium | reverse complement strand
GGATGGGTGGGCGCGCCGATGCGATCGCCACGGATGCGACCTCGACCGAGCGCGAGACGCTCGCCCTCCGGTCGATCCGCCGCGGCAACTTCCTCGTCGAGGTGTCGCGCGGCAAGACGTCGACGTTCGTCCCGAACGCCAGCGTGCACGGCACGCTCGACATCACGCTGCTCGGCCAGCGCCAGTCGATCCCGTTCGACCTCAAGGGCGCCCGCACGATCGTCGGGCGCGTCGGCATCGCGCTGCAGGAGCAGATGGTCGACGACGACGGCACGCCGGTGTTCCGCAACTACGGCGAGCCTGGCTGGGACCGTGGGGTCCGCACCCCGCGCCCGCGCCCGCGCCCGATGCGCGACTAGTCCCAGCGCGCGTCGATCTGACAGACGTCGTCGCCGCGCGTGCGGCACTTCGTCTCCACGGCCTCGACGCGCTTGCCACCCGACAGCTCGATCGAGCGCTCGCACCAGGCGAGCACGCTGCGGCAGTGCACGGTGTGCGGCGTCGCGAACCCGCGGACCCGGAGCACTGCGCCGCGCGCGCCGCGCGTCATCACCTCGAGCGAGCCGCTGTCGTAGTGGGCGCTCCACAGCCGCACCGCGCGCCCGAGGATCCACTGCGTCGAGCCGACCTTGAAGAACAGCCGGTAGATCGTCGTGAGGTTCGCGTCGGCGCCGAACCGGCCGAGCTCCCGGACCAGGCCCAGGTCGCCCTGCCCGAAGATCGTGTCGATCACCACGATCAGCTCGATGAAGTGCGGCAACGGGTACCACCGGGCCATCTTGACGCCGCTTGCGAGGCTGGCGCGCAGCTCCGGAGAGCACGCCGCGAGCACCTTGTCGACGCCCGCAGCCCCATGCCCCAGCTGCACCCACAGGATGCGCGACGCCAGCGCGCTTCCCTTCACGTTCGTCACGCCACTAGTATACGCGGGCCGTGACCGAAGACCCCATTGCCCGCCTCGAAGAGATGGAAGCCGCCGCCGCCCTCGCGGGTGGCGAAGCGCGCATCGCGAAACAGCACAAAGCCGGGAAGCTCACCGCGCGGGAACGCATCGCCGCGCTCCTCGACGACGGCAGCTTCGTCGAGCTCGACAAGTTCGTGACGCACCGCTGCGCCGACTTCGGCATGCAGGAGCAGCAGATCCTCGGCGACGGCGTCGTCACCGGGCACGGCCTCGTCGACGGACGCCCGGTGTGCGTGTTCGCGCAGGACTTCACCGTGTTCGGCGGGTCGCTGTCCGGCGCGTACGCGCAGAAGATCTGCAAGGTGATGGATCTCGCGACGAAGATCGGGTGCCCCGTCGTCGGGCTCAACGACTCCGGCGGCGCGCGCATCCAGGAGGGCGTCGAGTCGCTCGCCGGCTACGCCGACATCTTCTTGCGCAACGTGCTCGCGAGCGGCGTCGTGCCGCAGCTGTCCGCGATCATGGGGCCGTGCGCCGGCGGCGCGGTCTACTCGCCCGCGATCACCGACTTCATCCTGATGGTGGACCGCACGTCGTACATGTTCATCACCGGCCCCGAGGTCATCAAGACGGTGACCCACGAGGAGGTCACGATGGAGCAGCTCGGCGGCGCGGCCACGCACGCGTCGAAGTCGGGCGTCTCCCACTTCACCGAGACCGACGAGCTGTCGTGCATCGCGCGGCTCCGGGATCTGCTGTCGTTCATGCCGGGCAACAACACCGAGGCAGCCGGCCTTTCTCGCGGGCTGTCTCGACATCAACGCGTCGGTCAAAGCAGCACGTTTCGTGCGGTTCTGCGATGCGTTCAATATTCCGCTCGTGACGTTGGTCGACGTGCCGGGCTTCCTTCCGGGGACGAGCCAGGAGTACGGCGGCATCATCAAGCACGGCGCCAAGCTGCTCTACGCGTTCGCCGAGGCGACCGTGCCGAAGGTCACCGTGATCACGCGCAAGGCGTACGGCGGGGCCTACGACGTCATGGCGAGCAAGCACATCCGCGCCGACGTCAACGTGTCGTACCCCGCCGCCGAGATCGCGGTGATGGGGCCCGAGGGCGCGGTCAACATCATCTTCAAGAGCGAGCTCGACAAGATCAAGGACCCCGTCGAGAAGGAGGCCGCGCGCGCGAAGTTCATCGCGGACTACCGGGCGCGGTTCGCCAACCCGTACAAGGCCGCGTCGCTGGGCTACATCGACGAGATCATCCGTCCGCGCGACACGCGCCAGACGATCGTCCGCGCGCTCGGGACCCTCAAGAACAAGCGGCAGTCGAACCTGCCCCGCAAGCACGGGAACATCCCGCTCTAGTGCGTCGGCTCGCGTCACATCTCGGCCGCCTCGGCGCCTGCCTGCTGCTGATCGCCGCGTGTCACGGCACGCCGCCGGCGAAGCCCTCGGCGGCCAAGCCGCTGGCGCGCGCGGCGTACGCGCACTACCTCGCGGGCAAGATGGCGATCTACCAGCGCGACTGGGGCGCCGCGACCGTCGCGCTCGAGGCCGCCTGCCGCGCCGCGCCCGACGAGCCGATGATCGTCGTCGAGCTGGCGCGCGCGCAGGCCAAGGCCAGCGATCCCCGCGCGCGCGCGACCCTCGCGGAGGCGCGGCAGGCGTGGCCCACGCACGCCGAGATCTGGATCGTGTCGGGCGATCTCGCCGACCCGGCGACGGCCGAGGCTGCCGCGATGTACCACCGCGCGATCGCGCTGGCGCCCGACGACGAGCGCGGCTACCTCGGGCTCGCACGCGTCGAGCCCGCGCAGGCCGAGGCGACGCTGCGCACCCTCGTGGCGCGGGTCCCGACGTCGGTCGACGGCCACTACCAGCTCGCCGTGAAGCTCATCAGGCGCGACGCGCTCGCGGCCGCGATCCCCGAGCTGCGGGCGGTCCTCGAGCGCGATCCCGATCACATCGACGCCCGCCTCGACCTCGCGCGGGCCCTGCGCCAGCGCGGCCTCCTGGACGAGGCGGTGATGCAGACGCGCAGCGCGTTCGACCGCGCCGCCCAGCCGCTCGACGTCGCCGAGGAGCTGTTCTGGGTGCTGGTCGAGGCCGACGACCGCACCGGCGCGATCGATCTGCTCACGCTGCTCGACGACGATCGCAGCGACGTCGAGGCGCTCGCGACGATCGCGCGCCTCGATCGCGGGCTCGGGCGCCTCGACGAGGCGCGCGCGATCGCCGAGAAGATCGGGCACCAGGACGCCGACGCGGGCGAGATCGCGCTCGCCGAGATCGAGCACGCGGCCGGCGATCCCGCCGCGGCGCTCGCCCGGCTCGCGCCGATCCCCGAAACCTCCGAGCACGTCGTCCTCGCGCGGCGCGCCGCGGCCGAGATCCTGCTCGCCACCGGCGAGCACGCCCGGGTCGGGCCGCTGCTGGCCACGGTGCGCGCCGCCCACCCCAAGAACGTCGAGCTGGCGCTGCTGGCCGCCTACGCGCGCGCGGACGACCACGCGCTCGCGGACGCGAAGGCCATCCTGGCGCCCCTCGGCGACGCCCCCGAGGTGCGGTTCGCGCGCGCCAGGCTCGCCGATCGGGTCGGGGACCCCTCCCCCAGGCCCGCGTGCACCTGCTACGCGCCCGTGCGCTGGCCCCTGGCGACCCGGCGATCCTCGATAGCTGGGGCGTGCTCCTCCTCCACGAAGGCGCCATCCCCGAGGCGATCCGCGCGCTCGCCCGGGCGCACCGCTACGCGCCGCGCGACCCCGAGATCCTCGCGCACCTCGCCGAGGGCTGGCTCGCCAACCACGCGCCGCGGACCGCCGCCGAGCTCGTCGAGCTGGCGGCCACGTTGCACCCGTCTCCCGCCGTGCGTCGCCAGATCGACCGCGTCAAACAAGCGATCACGCCGACCCGGTGATAAGATAGCCGGATGATGCGGCGGATCCTCCTCGGTCTCTCACTCACCGCGCTCGGGGCGCTCGGCGCCTGCAAGAACGCGCCGTCCGAGGAGCAGTGCAAGCAGCTGCTCGATCACCTCGTCGATCTCGAGTTCAAGAAGGCCGGCGTCGGCCAGTCCGACGCGGTCAAGGCCGAGATGACCAAGCAGCGCAAGGCCGTCAGCGAGGCTCGCATCACCGAGTTCATGTCCGCGTGCACCGACAAGACGTCGCGCGCGCGCGTCGAGTGCGCGATCGCCGCGACCGACGTCGACAAGGGCGTCGCCGCCTGCGATCCTAAGTAAGCGCGAGGACGACCGCGTCGGCGACCTGCTCGCCGACCGCCGCTGCCGCCGTCGCGCCGTGGCCCCCGAGGCCGGCCGCCCACACCAGCCAGCGCCGCGCCGGATCGCGCCCGAGCCGCATCTGCCGATCCTCGGTGTAGCTGCGGTGGCACGCCCAGCGCCGCACGATCGCCGCGTCGGCGAGGTCGGGACCGTACAGCTCGAGCGTCGCGTGCAGGTGACTCTCGCCGACGAGATCCGGCTGCTGGTCGGTGGGCGCGATCCGCGCCGCGTCGCACGGTGACGCCAGCACGTGCTCGCCGTCCGCGCGGACGTACACCTCGCGCGCGCCGAGGTGCCAGAGGAAGGGGGCGCGCGCGACCGCCTCCGCGGCGAGCACGAACACGTGGCGCTTGTACGAGGCGAGCGGCGGATCGCCGGTCGACGTCCCCGCCCAGGCGCCCGCGGCGTCGACGACGATGCGCGCGGAGATCGCCCCACGGGTGGTGGACACCACCACGCCGTCCCCCTGCGGCACGATCGCCTGCACCGTCGCGCTCCGCAGGATCGTGAGCGGCGCGGCGAACGCCGCGATCAACGCCTGGACGTCGATCATCCCATCGCTCGGCACGAACAGCGCGCGCGCGACGGGCAGATCTCCGAGCGCGGGCCACCGCGTCAGGACCGCCGCGCGATCCTCCACCTCGATCGGCACGCCCAGCCGGGCCGCGCGCCCGACGTAGGCCTCCGCCGCCGCCAGCTCGTCGAAGCTGAGGATGCCGCCGGTCGCGTGCCACGCCACGTCGAAGTGCTCGCGGAGCAGCGCCGCGCCCCGCACGGTGAGCCGTGACGTCGCGTCATCCTCGGCGAGCTGCCGTCCGAGCCCGGCGCTGCGCCCGCTCGCGTAGACGCCCAGCTCCGGCTCGCGCTCGCACACGACGACCGAGATCCCGCGGCGCTGGAGCCACCAGGCGGTCGACAACCCGGCAAACCCACCGCCGATCACGACAACGTCAGCAGCGGTCGGCACCTTGCTCACCGGCGACCTTGTATCACGTCGACCGGATGTGCAGACTTCGCTCATGCCACGCCTGGTCCGGATCGATACCGGAGATGTCATCGGTAAGGTCACCGACAAACACGTCGCGTTCCTCGTCGCGCAGCTCGAGGAGGAGAACGAGGATGACCAGGACTACTTCATCGACAAGGACACCCTGGAGCTGATGTCCGACAACGGCATCGACCCGGAGCTGCTCGCCATGCTCGAGAAGGCCATGGGCGACGACGACTCGATGGACATCGCCTGGGAAGACGACGACGCGGCGTGACGCTGACGGCCACCCACATCGGGGCCGTGGCAAGTAGTTTTTCGCGGACGGCGACGCTGGAGCGCTGATCACGCGCGCCCCCCACAAGGGCTCGAGATCCGTTGCGGGTTCGCCCGAAGATCGCCAACATCGTCGGCTATGGGTCGAATTCTCGCGCTTTGGGCGATCGCGTCGACGATCGGGTTGGGGGTGGTGGGGGCGTGTTCCGATGATGCGCCGGCGGTCGCCGAGGTCGACACGACGATCGACGACGGACCCGCGGCGCTGATCAACACGACGAGCGTGACGTTCACGTTCCATGCTTCCCCCGCGGACGCCAGCCATGGCTTCGTCTGCCAGGTCGATCAGCAGCAGCCGGGCGAGTGCGCGTCGCCGTTCACCGCGACGACGACCACCGAGGGTGACCACACGTTCTCGGTCGCCGCGATCGACCTGCACCTGCAGCCCGACCCGACGCCGGCGGTGCGCACGTGGCGCCTCGACGCCACGCCGCCCGACACGATGATCACGCGGATGCCGGCGGCGATCGACCAGAGCGCGACGCCCGAGTTCGAGTTCACCGGCGTCGACACCGGCGGCGGCACGCTGACCTTCGAGTGCTCGGTGGACGCCGTCGGCTTCGTCGCGTGCGCGAGCCCGACGTTCCTCGACCTGGGAGAGGGCCCGCACACGTTCGAGATCCGCGCGATCGACGGCGCCGGCAACGTCGACCCGACGCCCGCGATGCACGCGTGGATCGTCGACACCAGCTCGCCCGACACCATGATCACCGCGGGGCCCGACGACGCCTCGACCAGCGGGCCGTCGCCCGTGTTCACCTTCATATCGACCGATGTGACCGCGACTTTCGAGTGCAAGGTCGACGCCGCGACGTTCGCGGCGTGCACCTCGCCGCTCACGATCGCGCCGGCCCTGGCCGACGGCGCCCACACCCTCGAGGTCCGCGCGAAGGACACCAACGGTGTCGTCGACCCGACGCCCGCCACGCGCGCGTGGACGGTCGACGGGACCGCCCCCGACGTGTTGATCACGATGACCCCGCCCGATCCCTCGAACGACAGCACGCCCACGTTCTCGTTCACCTCGACCGACGCGACGGCCACCTTCGAGTGCCAGGCAAACGTCGGCGTCTACGGCGCGTGCGCGGCGCCGTTCACCACGCCGGCGATGCTGCCGGACGGCATCAACACGTTCCGCGTGCGCGCGGTCGATCCGGTCGGCAATCGCACGGCGACCCCCGCGACGTTCTCGTGGATCATCGACACCAGCAGCCCGACGGTGACGATCACCGGCGCCCCCGTGGCCTCCAGCAACGACGCGACGCCGACCGTGACGTTCTCGACGACGGGCGGCCCGACGAGCATCCTGTGTCAAGTCGACGCGGGGACCGCGACGCCGTGCACGTCGCCGTTCACGTCGGCCGCGCTCGCCGAGGGCAGCCACACGATCACCGTGACCGTCGCCGACCTCGCCGGCAACTCCGACATGAAGACGGCGATGTTCGCGATCGACCTGACCGCGCCGACGGTGGCGATCACGGCGGTCCCGAGCCCGACCAACGACGCCACGCCGAGCATCACGTTCGCCACCACCGGCGCGACGACCGTCACCTGCCAGCTCGACGGGGGTGGGTTCGCCGCCTGCACGTCGCCGTTCACCCCGACCACGCTCGGCGACGGGGCGCACACGTTCGACGTGCGCGCGGCCGACGCCGTCGGCAACACGACGACCCAGAGCATCGCGTTCACGATCGACACGGTCGCGCCGACGATCACGATCACCAGCGCGCCGCCGAACCCGACCAACAACGCGACGCCGCAGTTCGTGTTCACGATCGGTGGCGGCCCCGCCACGACGACGTGCGCGGTGGACGGCGGCGCGTTCACCGCGTGCGCGTCGCCCTATACGACCCCGATGCTGTTGGACGCGAGCCACACCGTGACGATCCAGGCGGTCGACGTCGCCGGCAACGCGCGCACCGCCTCGCGCACGTTCATCGTCGACACGGCCCCGCCGACCGTCACGCTCACCGCGCAGCCGACCGACCCGACGACCGACGCCACCCCGTCGGTGTCGTTCAGCGTCGCCGGCGGCGCGATCAGCGTGCAGTGCCAGATCGACGGCGGCGCGTTCGCCGCGTGCGCGTCCCCGTTCACGGCGCCCGCGCAGTCCGACGGGTTCCACACGATCACGATCCGCGCGCTCGACGACGCCGGCAACACCGGCACCGCCGTGGCGATGTTCACGATCGACACCGGCGCGCCGCAGGTCACGATCACCTCGAGCCCGCCCAACCCGACCAACGACAACACGGCCACGGTCGCGTTCACCGTCGTCGGCGCGTTCGTCGCGCTCGACTGCCAGATCGACGCCGGCGCGTTCGTCGCGTGCACGTCACCGTTCACCACCGCGGCGCTCCCCGACGGCACCCACACGATCACCGTGCGCGCGACCGACAGCGCCAGCAACGCCGGCAGCGCGTTCAAGACCTTCCAGGTCGACACGGTCGGGCCGGTGGTCACGATCATCACGCCGCCGACCAACCCGTTCAACGATCCGACCCCCGACACCATCTTCCAGGTCACCGGCGGCGCGATCAGCGTCGCGTGCTCGGTCGACGGCGGCGCGTTCGCGACGTGCGCCTCGCCGTTCACCGCCCCGATGCTGACCGAGGGCTCGCACACGATCGTGGTCCGCGCGCTCGACGACGTCGGCAACCCCGGGAGCGCGACGACCGGCGCGTTCGTCGTCGACACGATCGCCCCGCCGCTGACGCTCACCGGCGTCGCCATGCTGACCAACGACAGCACCCCGACCGTGACGTTCTCGTCGGACGGCTCGCAGTCCGGCTTCCGCTGCAAGGTCGACGCCGGCGTGTTCGCGGCGTGCACCTCGCCGTTCACCGCGACCACGCTGCTCGACGGCACGCACACGATCACGGTGCGCGCGGTCGACGCCGCGACCAACTTCACCGAGAAGCTGTCGACGTTCGACGTCGATGCCACGCCCCCGACCGTGACGCTGACGAGCCAGCCGCCCCTGAACACCAACGACAACACGCCGACGGTCGCGTTCACCACCGCCGGGAGCCCCACGCTGGTCGAGTGCCAGGTCGGCGCGGGCGCGTTCGTCGCGTGCACCTCGCCGTTCACCGCGGCGGCGCTCGGCGAGGGCGCGAGCTCGATCACCGTGCGAGCGACCGACGCCGCGACCAACACGGGCGCGGCCACCGCGACGTTCACCGTCGACACGATCGCCCCGACGATCGCCATCACGACCACGTTCGCCAACCCGACCAAGAACCCGCGCCCGCCGATCGCGTTCACCGCGACCGGGGCGACGGCGAGCCTGCAGTGCCAGACCGACGCGCTCGCGTTCGTCACCTGCACGTCACCGTTCACCCCGAGCGGCAACCTGTCCGACGGGCCGCACACGATCACCGTGCGCGGCACCGACCTCGCCGGCAACACCGCGATGGACAGCGTGGCGTTCGACGTCGACACGATCGCGCCGACCGTGACCTACACGGCGACGCCGACCAACCCGTCGAACGACACCACGCCGACGTTCGCGTTCTCCACCGGCGGCGCGCCGACGCTCGTCGAGTGCAAGGTCGACGCCGGCGCGTTCGCGGCGTGCACCTCGCCGTACGCGCCCGGCACGCTCGCCGAGGGCGCGCACACGGTCACCGTGCGGGTCACCGACGCCGCGACCAACACGGCGTCGTTCCCGTTTTCCTCACCAAGCCGCCCGCGTTCACCAACGACAACACGCCGACCGTCACGTTCTCGACCGGCGGCAGCCCGACGCTTGTCGAGTGTCAGGTCGACGCCGGCGCGTTCGCGACGTGCACCTCGGGGTTCACCGCGACGACGCTCGCCGACGGCGCGCACACGATCACCGTGCGGGTGACCGACGCGGCGACCAACGCGACGTCGATCACCGCGAGCTTCACGGTCGACATCGTCGCCCCGACCGTCGCGGTCACCGCGCCGACGGCCGGCAGCTTCGTCGCCACCACCACGCCCACCGTGACGTTCTCCGCCGAGGTCGGCGCGACGACCACCTGCTCGACCGACGGCGGCGCGTTCGTCGCCTGCACGGCCCCGTCGTTCGTCACCGCCACGCTGACGCAGGGCGCCCACGCCGTGGTCGTCAAGGCCGTCGACGCCGCCGGCAACCAGGCCACCGCCACCTCCGGCTCGGTCACCGTCGACACCGTCGCTCCGACCGTGGCCGTCACCGCGCCGACCGCGGGCAGCTTCGTCGCCACCACGACGCCCACCGTGACGTTCTCCGCCGAGGTCGGCGCGACCACCACCTGCTCGACCGACGGCGGCGCGTTCGTCGCCTGCACGGCCCCGTCGTTCGTCACCGCCAGGCTGACGCAGGGCGC
>JAPLLF010000726.1 GCA_026387715.1 Pseudomonadota bacterium | reverse complement strand
GCAGCTGCTCGCGCATCGCGAGGACCCGGCCGTCGAGCGCGAGGGCCGCGGTGGTGCGGCCGCGGTCGCGCTCGAGCTCTGCGCGCCGCGCCAGGACATCCGCGATGCTCGGATGCGCGCGGCCGAACGTGTGCTCGTAGCCCCGCTCGGCGAGCTGGAGCTGGCGGTCGGCCTCGGCGAGGTTCCCCGCGCTGGTGGCGGCGCGGGCGAGCAGCTCGTGCGCGTGCGAGGTCGTCGGGTGATCCGGCCCGACGGCGCGCTCGCGCTCGCTCAGCACCACGCGCAGGAGGGGCTCCGCATCGGCGGTCTGGCCGAGATCGAGGTAGGTCACCGCGAGGTTCTCGCGCGCGGTGGCCGCCTGCCCGGGTGGCGAGAGCCGCTCGAAGGCCGCGATCGCCGCCAGGTAGTGCGGGACGGCCTCGGTGGCGCGGCCCGCGCGAGTGAGCACCGCCGCGACATCGCTCTCCGCGCCGGCGATCTTGCGATCGGCGCCCGCGAGGCGATCGCTCGCGAGCGCGGTCTCGAATTCGTGGAGCGCTTCGGCCAGGCTGCCGCGATCGCTGTACGCCGCGCCGAGCACCACGCGCGCGGTGGCGACGGCCGGATGATCGGCCCCGAGCATCGCGCTGACCCGCACGGCCTCCTGGCCGCGCGCGACGGCATCGTCGTAGCGGCCGAGCCTGCGCGCCACGGTGGTCAGATCCTCGAGCGTGGCGGCGAGCGCCGGCGACTGCACGGCCACGGTCTCCGCGAGCGGCAGCTGCGTGGCCCCACCGCGCCGACATCGTCGCCCACGACGATTGTGATCGCCTGCCGCCGCTACCGCTGCACGGAGTGCGCGACGGTGCTGCTCGTCGTGCCGCGCGGCGTCGCGCCGCGTAAGCACTACGGCTTCGCTGCGATCGCGATGGCGCTGACGCTCTGGCTGCTCGTGGGCGAGCCCGTGCGCGAGGTGCGGCGGCGCGTCTGCGCCTGGCAGGTCACGCGCGAGTCCACGACGTCATGGTCGGCCCTGCGGCGCTGGCACGGCGCGTTCGGCGACCGCTTCGCGCAGGTTGCCCTCGGCCGCGCGCCGCCTCACGCCGATCACCGCGAGCGCGCGGCGCTCGCGTTCGCCGGAGGCGCCACGATGCCGTGAGGTCCATCGTCGCGTGCTCGTCGGCGCTGCCGGGCCCACCACGTTGGATCGGCGACCTCGGACACACGCCGTGACATCGAAAGGCGTGCCCAAGAAAGCGCCGCTCCGACCCCGCGACCCCGCGGAGGTCATCGCCCTGTTTCGCGCCGAGATCGTCGGTGCCATCGCCCGTCGCGAGATGACGCGCGGCGAGCTCGCCGAGGCGATCCGCGCGATCGCCGCCTGTCGTTATCGGCCGCCGGGTCGGCGCGCGAGCAAGCAGTACGGTGTCTCGACGATCGAGCGCTGGTACTACGCGTATCGCAAGGGCGGGCTCGAGGCGCTGCGGCCCACGCCACGCTCGGATCGCGGTCGCGCCCGCGAGCTGACGCCCGAGCAGCGGGCGTTGCTCCTCGACGTCCGGCGCGAGTATCCGACCGCGTCGGCACAGGTCATCGTGCGCACGCTCATCGCCGACGGCCGGCTCGCCAAGAAGGCCGTCTCGGTGACGACCGTGCGTCGGCTGTTCCGCGAAGCCGGCCTGACGCGGGGCGTGCGCCCCGACGGGCACACGCGGCTGCGCTGGCAGGCCGATCACGCCGGCGCGCTGTGGCACGGCGACGTCTGCCACGGCCCGGCGCTGCGCATCGGCAAGACGACCAAGCCGCTGCGCATCCACGCGCTCCTCGACGACACCTCGCGTTACGTGGTCGCGCTCGAGGCACACCACACCGAGCGCGAGGACGACATGCTCGGCATCTTCCTGCGCGCGCTTCGTCGGCACGGTGCGCCCGACGCCCTCTACCTCGACAATGGCGCGACGTATCGCGGCGAGGGTCTCCGCCTCGCGTGCGAGCGCCTCGACATCTCGCTGCTGCACGCGCGGCCCGGCGACGCACCGGCGCGCGGCAAGATGGAGCGGTTCTGGCGCACCTTGCGCCAGGGCTGCCTCGACCACCTCGGCGCGATGACGACGCTGCACGACGTGCAGGCGCGCCTGCTCGCGTTCCTGGACGAGCACTATCACCGCGCGCCGCACGGTGGCCTGTTCGGCAAGCGGCCCGCAGACGTCTGGGCCGGCGCCTCGACGCGCACGATCGACGAGCCCACGCTCGTTACCGCGATGACCACGCGTGGACGGCGTCGCGTGCGACGCGACGGCACCCTCGATATCAGCGGGACGCCGTGGCAGCTCGACCAGAGCTTCCTCGCGGGCGCGCTGGTCACCGTCGCGATCGACACGACAGGCACCGCGGCACCGTTCGTCGAGCACGATGGCCGCCGGTACCCGCTGCATCCCGTCGACGCGGTCGCCGCTGGCAAGACGCGGCGCAAGCCGCACGACAAGCCGCCGTCGGCCAAGGTCACGTTCGATCCGCCGGGCGCCCTGCTCGACAAGCTCGTGGGTCGTACGCGGCGTGATGACGACGAGGACAAGTGACATGAGCAGCACTGCCTACCTCGCGCACTTCGGCTTCAAAGAAGCGCCGTTCTCGAAGGAGATTCCCGACGCCGAGCTCTGGTTGCCCACATCCAAGCTCGCGGTCGTCGATGCACTTCTCGAGGCGCTCGACGAGCGCGCCTCCGTGGTCCTCGTCGGCGAGCCCGGCGTCGGCAAGACGTGCGTGCTGCGGGCACTCCGCCATCGCATCCCGGCCGCCGGATTCAAGCTCACGTACTGCCACAATGCCACCCTCGGTCGCCGCGACTTCTACCGCCAGCTCTGCCACGCGCTCGGGCTCACGCCCGCTGCGACCTCAGGTTCACTCTTCTACGCGGTGACTCGTCACGTCGAAGATCGCGCGGCCGAGCGCGTTCATCCGGTGTTCCTGCTCGACGAGGCGCACCTGCTCCAGCAGGACACGCTCGACCACCTGCACATCCTGCTCAACTATGGCTGGGACAGTCGCGCGATCCTGTCCCTGATCCTCGTCGGGTTGCCCGAGCTTCGCGAGCGGCTCGCGCTGCGCCGCAATCGCTCGCTGTACTCGCGGCTCCATCACCGCCTCGAGATCGCGGCGCTCACGCCCGAGGACACGACCGAGTACCTGCGCATGCGGGTGACGCGCGCGGGTGTCGAGCGAGAGGTCTTCAGCTCGGACGCGAGTGTGGTGCTCCACGAGGCGACCGGCGGCGCCATGCGTGATCTCGACCGGCTCTGCGCCGCCGCGCTCCGCGAGACCACGCGCAAGAAGCGCAAGCTCGTCGAGCGCGATGTCGTGGCGCGCGTCATCGAAGCCGACACGCGCGATCACTGAGCGGTCAATTCGTCGTCGCGTGATCGGCGTCGGGCACGGGCACGCTCAGATCGATCGGATCCGACGGGCCTGTAGCCCACTCCGTCGACTCCCAGCCCCGAACCACGACGCGATCTCGCAGACAGTTCGGGCAGACGGCTTCGAGGGTCCCGTCGTCGACCTTGGTGACCCAGAGCAAACCCTCGCAGGCTCGCCGTTGTACGCGACGACGACACTCGACGAGCGTCTCTCGCGATTGCCAGACCCGCAGCGTCCCGCCGCTCTCGATCAGCCGCGCGATGCGGAGCACCTGCTTGCGCAGTGAAGGAACCGGAAGGCCGTCTTCGTCGAGCCAGTGCTGGATGTCGATCACTTCGGTCATCGCGATCGCATATCACGCAGATCGCCATCATCCCCGGTGGTCGTGTCGAGCCAGACCGCGATGGCCATCAACCAGTCGGTCTCGTCGGCCATCATCAGGCGTGGCTGGTAACAATACATAGGGCGTCGCTCGACGCCGACGACCGTCGCCTACTTCGTCAGCCGGACCGTGTCGCAGTGCGGTTCGACCTGCTGGTAGATCCACGGTGAATCGTCGTGAACGACGCCCTTGTCGTCTGTGCGTTCGTAGTCCGCCATCGAGCACGGCCCCATCTGACGGAACTTCTCGATGCGCATGTGATAGTTGGTCGCGGGATCCCACTTGATCTCCAGATTGCGCCCGGATTGCGTGTAGGTGCCCACCACGTCCTTGCCGGACATGTTGTGCCACATGATCTTCGCCTTCTTGTCTGACGTGAAGACGATGCGCGTGCCGTCCGACTCGAAGGTCTTGAACGCCGCCTCGCCGAAGCCAAGATCCGCGCCGGTCGAGTCGCCCTGGGCCGCGGCAGTGGCTCCGCTTCCACTCGCCGCGGCTGATGGCGAGGAGTTGGAGCAACCGGCGCATGCGATGGCGACGCCGGCCGACAGCCACAGCACACGTTCGAGGTAACGAGCTCGCGAGTGACTCATCATCCCCGAAGTGAACCACAATGCACCGTCGCACATGAACCCTGGCGGCGCCGTTGGCACTATCATTCCGGTCACGGAGGATCTGATGCGCTCATTCCATGCCCTCATCTTCGTCGCCGCGATGGCGATCGGCGGCTGCCACAAGACGCTCGACGTCGACACGCTCGAGAAGAGCATGCGGGAGAAGATCGAGACCCAGCTCGCTCCGAGTAAGGTCACGACCATCGATTGCCCGAAGGGCCACCCGCTCAAGAAAGACGACGACTTCACGTGCAAGGTGACGCTCGCCAGTGCCGCCCTGCTGACTGCGGCGGTGCACCAAAACAACGATGACGGCGACATCGAGTGGCACGTCAGTCACTACGATATCGACGCGGCCCACCTCGAAGCCGTCATGACCGAGCGTGCGACCCAAAACCCGAAGCCGAGCTTCCATTGTCCCGACGGCGCCCATTTCGACCTGCCGGGCAGCTGGGTGTGCGAGATCAGCCTCGGCGGCGAGACCCAACGGGTGCAGTTCACCATGCAGAAGGATGGCAAGGTGACCGCGGCACCCGCGCGCTGACGAAGCTACTCTTCGCGGCGAAGGCCGGCGTGGATCGCGTCGGTCGTGTTGGCCGCGCGATCGCCCGCTGCGCGTCGACGCTTGCCAGGGGCAGGCTCAGCGCCGGGCGAAGTCCGTCAAGCCGCGGCGATGGCGCTCGAGGATGAAGAAGTTCGAGTGCACGCGAAGCGGCCCGAGCGCGTAGTACGCCTTGCCGAGGAACAGATCGTCGCTCAGCTGCACGAGGTAGTCGCGCAGGCCCGCGGACAGATCCCACGACTTGTTGCCGCCGGCGCCGTAGTCGAGCAGGACGGCGTGCAGGTACGCGTTGTCGCGGTGCGTGGGATCGACGGCCGCGACCCGATAGAAGCCGAAGCGCTTGGGCGCCGCGTCCTCGGGCCGCGCGCGCCAGCGGCCGTCGAGGACGTTCTGCTCGATCGGGCAGTTGTAGCCGTACAGCGTGCCGTGCGCGCGGCCGTCCTCCCACACGAAGCCCTTCATGAACTTCTTGATGCCGGCGAGCGAGGCCGACGCCGGGTGGTTGATGCCGCGGAACTCCCAGCCCGCGAGGTCGGCGAGCGCCGGGGTGCCGCCGCGCACGAACGCGAGCTCGAGCTCGGCGCGAGTGGCGCGCTCGAGTCCGAGCGCCGCCGCCGTCGGGAACGGAGGGAGCAGGCGGCGGATCGGCGGGAGAGGGGCAGGGGCCACAGCAGTGGTCATGTCAGGTACCTCCGGCGGTTCTCGATCACGCGCCCGGCCGCGCGCGTCGACAGCGCCATGATCGTCTCCATCGGATTGACGCGGACCGGCGTCGGGAACAGCGAGGCATCAGCGACGAGCAGGCGATCGACGTCGTGCACGAAGCCGGTGTCGTCGGTGACGGACGCGGCGCGATCGCCGCCCATCTTCGCGGTGCCCATCATGTGGACGGTGACGACCTCCCACTGGCTCGGCTTGACCGGGTGGTCGAGGAGGCGGCGCGCGTCGTCGGGCGTCTGCAGCTCGGGCGCGTGATGAAACGGCAGCAGGATCCGCCGCGCGCCGGCCGCGAACAGCAGCTCGGACAGGAGCGACAGCCCGCGCAGCATGTTCGCGGCGTCGCGCGGCGACAGCTGGTAGAACGCCTGCGGCCGACCGTTGATCGTGCGCACGCGGCCGGTGGTCGTGTCCTCGCACAGGAGGCCCGCGAGCACCATGCGGTCGTAGTGCTGCATGAGCTCTCCCAGTTTCTTTCCCCTATGCGGGAACGACATCGCGAGGATCGACGGCGGCAGGCGCTCGTCGAAGATCGCGACGACCTTGACGTTCGGGTGCAGCGAGAGGTTCCCGCCGAGCTCGCCCGAGCGCGAGCGGATGCCGCTGCGCGCGAGGAGCGCCGGCGTGTGGATCGCGCCGCACGCGGCGACCACGAGCTTGCTGCGCACCGCGACGTGAAAGCCGCGCGAGCCGTCGGCGCGGCGCACGTGGCCCATGACGCCGGTCGCGCGTTTGCCGTGGCGGGTGATGCGATCGACGGCGACGTCCGCGTAGACCCGCGCGCCGAAGTGCAGCGCGCGCGGGATGTAGCTGACGAGCGCGCTCTGCTTGGCGCCGGTCGGACAGCCGAACGCGCAGCGGTTGCTGCCGGCGCAGTGGACCTGGTTGCGCAGGTTGCCGACGATCTTCCAGCCCTTGGCGTCCGCGCCCTTCTTGAGCAGCTGGTTATCGATGCCGATCGCGCTCTCGTCCATCGGCGCGACGTGGATGCGCCGCTCGACGCGCTCGAAGTACGGCTCCATCTGCGCGGGCGAGATGTCGAGGCCGTCGCGCGTGCGCCAGCCGTCGAGGATCGACGCCGGCGTGCGCCACGACATGCCGCCGTTGATCACGGTCGAGCCGCCGACCGCGCGACCCTCCTGGAACATGATCGGCGGGTTGCCGAGCGCCATCGTCGCGCCGCCCTCGCGGTAGAGCTGGCGCACCATCGCCGACGAGTCGGCGGTGAAGTCTCGGGTCTGGTAGTAGCTGCCCTCCTCGAGCACGACCACGTCGAAGCCGGCCTCGGCGAGCTCGGCGGCCATCGTGGCGCCGCCGGCACCGGAGCCGACGATCGCGACGTCGCAGTCGAGCACGGTATCTCCGTGGATCTCGGCGCGGGTGAACACGCCGGTGGGGCGGGCGCCCTCGTGCAGCGCGGATCTAGCGGCGACCATGGCGACTCCCCTCGAGCGCCAGCGGATCGGGCGCGAGCAGCGCGGCGGCTTGAGCGCGCGCCTCGTCGCCGTACACCGCGAGGCGCTTGCGCGACACCTCGTCGATCCACGCGGCGGGGCGGTAGCCGCACGCCTCCATCATCGCGGGCTGCTCGTAGCAGCTGAGGCTCATGAGCTGGTTCAGCGCCTTCGCGAGCTGCTGCTGCGGCGGCGTGGGGCCGCTCTCCCACGACGCGAGGTACGCCTCGGCGTCGGCGCCGGTCAGCGCGCGCGCGCGGCGGCGGTAGCGCGGCAGCGCGCCGAGGTCGTAGCTCGCGAGCCCGGCGGCGAGGCCGACGCGGAGGAGCGGCATCGACGCGCCGATCGTGAGCGCCATGTGGTCGACGATCGCGTCCGCGAGCGGCGCGGCCTCGGGCGGGCAGATCACAGGCACGAGCGCGCGCAGCACGGCGCGTGAGGTGCGGCTGAACGCGAATTCGGTCACGGCGCGAACCCCAGCGCGGCGGATAGCTTCGCGTCGTGACGCTCGAGGTACGCCGCCATGTGCACGGTCGCGGCCTCGCCGTCTCCCGCCTCGAGCAGATCGAAGAACCGGGTGAGCGACGCGACGTAGTCATCGGGCGCGCGGATCGCGAAGCGCAGCGCGTCGGCGGCGTCGAGCCACAGCGTCGCGACGCGATTGAGCATCCACAGGCCGGGCGTGAACTGCGCGGCCTCGCACAGCCGGCGCAGCACCTCGTAGTCCTCGCGCGGGTACTCTGGCTGATCGCGGACCTGCCACGCGCGAGCCATCGCGGCGCGCGCGCCGGAGGTCCCGCCCTTGGGGATGCGCGGCGCGACCAGGCGGATCACCTCGAGCATGACCACGCGCCGCATCGCGAACATGTCGACGAGAGCGCTCGCGCGAGATGTGGGAGGCGCTGTCGAGGATGGCGGCGACCGGCGGGCGCGCGGCGATCGCGCTGCGGCCGGGCGATGTCGTCGCGGAGCGCTACCGCGTGATGCGCGCGCTCGGCGCCGGCGGCATGGGCGAGGTGCACGAGGTCGAACGGCTCGCCGACCGCCGGCGGTTCGCGCTCAAGGTGCTGACGCGCGCGACCGATCGCGACGCGCTGATGCGGTTCGCGCGCGAGGCGGAGATCGCGGCGAAGCTCGATCACCCGCACGTCGTCGG
>JAPLLF010001110.1 GCA_026387715.1 Pseudomonadota bacterium | reverse complement strand
TCCATCAAGGGAACTGCTCCCTAACAGCTCTGCAGGCTGCTCGATCATTCAACCGCCTCATACCCGCAGAACGCGCCCTCCAACGTGAGTGGTGATCACAAGCGAGCATCCTGTGTCCTCGACGTCCTGCGGTCGGAGCATCTGGAAACGTTGCACGCGAATTCGGGCTACTCTTGTCGGGTTACTGCGATGAACACCGCTCCCATCCCAGTTCACACGTGAGTTCATGCTCGACTTCGACTCGGTACGAAAATTCTGTAGCGGTCGCGAGGTGGATCTCGTCATTGCACCTTCGTCGACCAAGTTCGGTTTGTGTCTTCACGGTGAGTTCGACGGTTATGGAGACTTCTTCAGCCTGCTCTTTGGTGATGTCGAGTATGTCGAGCTTGCAGGAGGATTCACGGTCGGTGAACTCGTGATGGTCGACGACGTCGCGTCCCTTGCCCTCCTGACGCCAAAGTGGGCGCGACTCGTGGGGCTCTACGCCGGGCCAACCGTCGCATTTCGGACCGCGGACACCCAGGGATGGGATGGCCTCGACCAGATGTTCGTCGTCGTCGCCAATCAGATCCGGTGCGAACCCGGCCGCGACTGGCCCGCAGGCAGGAGCTTGTGTTGACACGTTACGGCTCGGGAATCACGACGGGGAACGACGCGAGCTCGGTCCGGTTCACGTCATTGTGAATCACGACCACGTACGAATCGCGGTGGTTGATGCAGAACCGCCTGGCGCCGAGGCGGTGCCCGCCCGACGGCTGAACAACGACGAATGGGAGTTACTCCGCTCCCCGCTCTATGCGACGAACGTTGCCTCCGGAGACATCATCAGAATCATCGACGCGGAGCTCGGCAGCTTCGAGGTGACGAAGCGTGGGGGCAATGTCTGCGTGCAGTTCTACCTCGGTGTGGCTGACGCGGACGACGTGGGCGCTACGGCCCGGCTGGCGGCGATCATCGAGTCCAGGATCTCACCTCTGGGTGGGCGCATCGACGGCACGACGCCGGGGCTGATCTCGGCCACCATTGGCGTCGGTGCAGGCTTTCCGGTGATCGATGAGATCTTCAATGAAGCGGCGAAGCAATCTCCAGATTCCCAATGGCAATTTGCAAACGTATACGACCCACAGAGCGGCGAGCCTTTGGGCTGGTGGGAGTGATGCTCCTGCGGGATGTGCGCCTCTACCTGAGCGACGAGTTCCCGCGCGTCAACTGCAGCGAATTCTCGTTTCGCAGTTGCTACATCAGCCACTTCCTAACTCGCTGGATGCGGATTTGCGACTATCCCGTGATTACAAGGGCCTTCTGATTCAAGGGTGCTCCGTGTTCACTGAAGCTCGGATCAGCGTCGAACGAAACCTGATCGCACCGGCTGGGTTCTCGTCGGCGCGCTACGCAGCTCTTCATCCTGGCGAGGAGCACGAGTTCTTCATCGCCATGATCGTTGATGGTCTGGAGCGCTGTGCTCATCAACATGAGATCCCGATCATCGAGTTGAGGACCGCGCTCGAAGCGTTTCGACGAGGTGGATATCGCAACGAGTGGACGCACCAGAGGAAACGACTGCGTCAGGTCGGCTTGCAGGCCTCGTTGCTTTGCTCACTCGATCCCGAGCGGTTCAGGTTGATCCTCAAGCTCGAGAAGAAGGATGTGCTCGTGTTCGAGCAACAGATCCTTGAAACCAAGCCGGACGAGCTCATCTTCGCGCATCTGTTCAAGGAGGTCGTGGTCGACGGTGATGCGGTCGTCGTGAACGACAAGTTTGGCCAGCAGTTGTTTTCGATGCCTGTGCCCCATGCCTGCTAACTCGGAGAAGACGGGCGTCGAGAAGAGCATCGCTCTGTACTCGTCACTGCCACCGAATGAGGTGAGCGAGTGGTTGTCGGGATCGATCGAGGACATCGACTCGGCGATTCTGTTTGTCTTGGCCACCTGGAGTGTGCCGTCCACTATCGCCTTCGTGAAGCTGACGAGGCGACTCGCGAACACACCCGCGTCGCCGGCCCTCCTGGTGTGTGACATCGACAAGCTGTCCAGCGACGCGGACAAACTCTTCGGCAACCTTCGGGGAGTCGGAGAGACGTTCTGGATTCGGGACGGTCAAGTTGTTGCTTCGCTGCGTGACTACACGAGCGACGAATGGGGCAACGTCGTTGATCGGAACAGCGAGATGCTTCACGCACCTCCGTCTTGAACGAAGTCGTGAGACTGCGAATCGTCGTCGGCAAACCGTTCCTCGTCTGAGCTCGAACCTCGCAAGCGTTCGAGATCTCGCCAAAGCGCGGCGCGCCCCCGCAAGCACGGGGCCGGCGTAGCGAGATAAAGTGAGCAGGGCGTGCTCGCTTGGCAGAACGCTCGAGTCAACGCACGAGCGCGCCGGCCCCGTGCGCGCGGGAGGCAGCCGCGCGTTCCCACCCCAGCACCGCGCCCGCGATCTTGGAGCGTGACTATACGAACCTCCTCTTGAACGAGGGCTCCTGGAGCTGATCCTGAGGAGGCAGCCACGCATACCCACCCCAGCACCGCGCCCGAGATCTCGATCGATCTCGATCTCCTTGCGTGACTAGCCGCAGGTGAACCAGAAGCGCGTCACGCCATCAACGCAGGTGACCCCGTGCGCGCCGCCGTGCGCGAGCGCGACGGCGCGGACGATCGCGAGGCCCAGGCCGGAGCCGCCGGCGTGGGCGCGCGTGGAGTAGAACCGATCCCACACGCGGGCGATCGCCGCGGGCGAGAGGGATGGGCCGTGGTTCTCGACGGTGACGCGCGGGCCGTCGACGAGGATGTGGACGCGGGTGGCGGGATCGGCGTGCTGGGTCGCGTTGGCGACGTGGTTGTCGATCGCCGCGGCGATCGCGACCGCGCGGCCGTGGACGCGGCCGGCGCCGGTGACGTCGATCGGGCACGGCCACGCGCGGGCGGCGCAGGCGTGGGCGAGCGCGGCGAGGTCGACGGGCAGGGCGGTGCCGCGATCCTCGTCGAGGCGCGCGAGCTCGAGCAGCCGCGACACCAGGCGCGCGAGGCGGTCGGCGTCGTCGGTGATCATCGCGAGGAAGCGGTCGCGCGCCTCGGGATCGTCGGCGGCGCCGTCGCGGAGGAGCTCGGCGGCGCCGCGGATGCCGGTGAGCGGGGTCTTGAACTCGTGGCTGAGGTCGGCGGCGAGCGTGCGGGCGTCGCGGGCGCGGCGCTCGAGCTCGTCGGTCATCGCGTCGACGGCGCGCGCGAGCTGGCCGATCTCGTCGCGGCGAGTGGCGAGGTCGTCGCGCTCGTCGCGGTCGACCGGCTGGCGCGCGGCGATGCGCTGCGCGCGGCGGGTCAGGCGGGCTAGCGGACGCGCGATCGTCGCCGCGAGCAGGAGCGAGAGCAGCGCGGTGCCGAGGATGGTGACGATGGCGAACTTCACGAGCCACGCGCGCAGCTGGAACAGCTGGAGCTTGACGTCGCGCGTCGAGCGGGTCACGTAGACCACGCCCTCGACGTGCGCGTCCGCGTCGAGGATGGGCAGCGCGGCGAACAGGTAGACGCGATCCTGGGCCTCCCACAGCCGCGTCGCCGCGCCGTAGTGGCCGGCGAGCGCGCGCTGGACCTCCGGGCGCGCGCCGAGATCGAGCAGTCTGGGGACCTCGGCCGCGTGGGTCGGCGTCGGGGATGCGGTGAGCTCGCCGAGCAGCGTCGGCACCGCGCGCTCGGCGCCCTCGGGCGGGCCGGCGCGATGCGAGTCCGACATCACGCCGCCGTGCGCGTCGAGCAGCCGGATCCGCGTGCGGGTGTCGCGCGCGGCGGCGGCGAGCATGACGCCGCGCGCGCCGAGCGTGACCGGCGGGTCGGTGACCAGCATCGCGCGGAGCAGCGCGGCCTGATGGATCATGTCGCGCTCGAGCGCCGCGAGCAGCTGGCACTCGTGCAGCTCGGCGAACGTGATGCCGACGAGCGGCACCGCGCACACGAGCACGTTGATCAGGAGCAGCCGCGTGCGGATGCGCGCGAGCGCGCGCACCAGCCGCCTAGCCGCAGCGGTAACCGACACCGTGGATCGTCTCGATCAACCCGGGCTCGCCGACGCTCGTGGCGCCCGCGATCGCGAGCTTCGCGCGGAGGTTGCGCACGTGGGTGTCGATCGTGCGCTCGGTGATGTGGTGGTCGGCGCCGTACACCGTCGCGATCAGCTGGCCGCGCGCGAGCACGCGCCCGCGGTGCAGCGCGAGCGTGGCGAGCAGGCGCAGCTCGGTCGCGGTCACCGCGAGCGGGACGTCGTCGACGAGGACCGCGTGGCGATCTCGATCGATCGTGACGTTGCCGACGACGAGCGCGGGGCGCGGGGGCGCCGGCGCGGCGCCGACCACGCGGCGCAGCACCGCGCCGACCCGCGCGACGAGCTCGCGCGGAGAGAACGGCTTGGCGAGGTAGTCGTCGGCGCCGAGGTCGAGCCCGAGCACGCGGTCGGCCTCCTCGCCGCGCGACGACAGGAACACGATCGGCGTCGGGGTCCGGGTGGGATCCTCGGCGCGCAGCCGGCGGCACAGGCCGAAGCCGTCGAGCTCGGGCATCAGCACGTCGAGCACGACGAGGTCGATCCCGCCGTGCGCGAGCCGGGCCTCGGCCTCGAGCCCGTTGGTCGCCAGCTCGACGGCGTGACCCGCGCGGACGAGCGCGAAGCGGGCGACCTCGCGGATGTGCGGATCGTCGTCGACCACGAGGATGCACGCGGGCATCCGGGGCCAACGGCGCGGCGCGGTCATGTATTCCCGCCGCCGCGTTCGAGCGCGGCGTGCGCGGCGAACAGGTCGCCGAGCCCCTCGACGCGCTCGACCAGCTCGCGCACCAGCTCCCGCGAGGCGCCGGAGCCCGACGGCTCGAGCCGCACGAGCTCGGCCTGGGCGACGAGCTGGGCGATCAGCTCCGAGACCTCGTCGAGCTCGTGGTGGTAGCGCTGGCGAAGCGCGCGGAGCTGGACGAGCGTGCGGACGCGCAGCTGTGCGGTCGAGGCGGCCGCGGTCGCGCCGCGCGCGGCGAGCTGGTCGGCGTGGCGCTGGGTGACGGATCGAAGTCCGGGCGGGCGAGGACGGTCTCGAGATCGACGAGCCGGGTGCCGGCCTCGCGCAGGCGCTGGGCGAGCACGCGCGCGTTGTCGCGATCGGGCAGCATCGCGCCGAGCGGCGACGTCGCCGCCCGGGCGAGCGCGTCGAGGAGCTCGGCCTCGCGCGGATCGCGGGCGCGGGCGCCGGCGAGCAGGAACGGCGCGTACAGCGGCCACAGCACGACGACGAGGAGGGTGTCGGCCACCGGCGGCCGCGTGACGAGCGCGCACGTGATCGCGAGCAGCGCGCCGAGGCCCACGTAGCCGATCGCCAGGGATCCGAGGCTCATCGCCAGCCCTCGTCGTTCGCGTTGACGTCCGGGGCGTAGCGCCCGCGCGCCGAGGCGAACGTGCCCATCACCGCGTCGAACAGGCTGCCCTCGAGGGCGCGGACGAACGCGAGGTCCTGGGCGCGCGGCCGCACCAGGTACGGGCGCAGCGCCCACGCGAGCTGCCCGCCGACGACCGCGAACACCACGCACAGCCCGACCACGGCGGTCCGCCAGCCGGGGGCCGCCTCGGTGGCGAGCGCGTGGACGACCATGCGCAGGCTCGCGATCCCCGCGACCGCGAACATCCCGACGACCGCGAGGATCGTGTGGTGGTAGGGGAGGCTCAGCGCGCGCGCGAGCAGCACGAGCGGCGTGCATGCCGCGAGCAGCAGCGCGCCGTAGGCGAGCGACGCCATCACCATCGCGAGATCGACGCCGAGCCGCGCGCGCCGGCCGAGCGACGCCCCGATCGCCGACAGCGCGGGCGCCGACAGCGCGGCGGTGCCGAGCAGCACGAGCGGCAGCTTGATCGCCGCGTAGCCGATCTGCACGCCGCCGCGATAGCTCCCCAGGCCGGCGCCGATCATCGCGCCGCAGAGCGCGATCGTCGCGACCATCGTCCGCATGATCGCGACGAGCTGGGTACCCGCGCGGATCCGGGCGATCATGCCGTCTCGATCGCGCAGCAGTTGATCGATCACTGCGAGCGCCGCCGACGTGGCCGGCGTGGCGAGCTCCGTCGCGGCGATCACGAGATCACCTCCCACGCGAAGTCGGCCCACAGCCGCCCGGCGATGCCGAGCGTCGTGAGCGACCACACGCCGAACACCACGGCCGCGCCCAGCGAGCGCGCGCCGAGCTCGCCGGCGAGCCGCCGGAGCGCGAGCAGCCCTGCTCCTGCGAGCGCGGCGCTGGTGACCACGACGGTGGTCGTGATCGACAGCGACGATAGCGACAGGAACGCCGCGGGCAGCACGAGCCCGACGAGCGCGATGCCGAACGCGCCGAGCGCGGTGACCAGCGCGCGGACCACCGTCGCGACCGGCGGCGCCGCGCCGGTGGCTGCGGTGGCGATGTACAGCGCCGGCGCCGTCGCGGCGACGACGCCGAACACGATGGCCGGGACCGCGAACAGCGGCGCGAGTTGATCGGCGCGCACCGCGAGGATGCCGCCGATGGCGATGGGGCCGAGCGCGGCGAACGCGATCGGTCGTGAGTGGACTCGAGACATGTCTGACCTCCTGTGCCAGTCAACCGCGCGCGCGTGGAGGCGCCGCGAACCGGATGTGGAGGTCTCGAGGAGCGGATGTGGAGAGGTTGCTCAGAGCGCCGCGAGCGCGAGCCCGGCGGTCGTCATCGTCGCGAGCGCCAGCGTCAGCGCGGTCATCCAGTCGCGCGCGTGGCGGGTCGCGATGTTCGCGAGCCGGCTCTTGCTGGTGTCCATCACGGTGAGCTCGATCGCGGTCGCCTGGAGGGTCATGGTCTTCATCATGACCATCCCTTGTTCAACCTTCGGGCCAGGATAACACCCTGTGGTTACGATGGTTTAGATGGCAGCTGGACGGTGGTCGCGGTGTCGCACCGGTTGTCCCGATCCCGTCGCTGTCGCAGCCAGTCGCGTCTTGATGAAGTCGTGGATGAGGCGGGCCCGGGCCTCCCACGTGTAGAGCTGCGAGTCGATCCGGGCCTGCGCACCGAGCCGGTCGGCGAGCGCGGGCTCGGCGATCAGCCGGCGAACGCTGCTCACCGCCAGGTCGAGATCGTCGGGCTGCACGAGCCAGCAGTTCTCGCCGTGGTGCAGCACCTCGACGACGTCGTCCTGCTGCGGCGCGAGGATGGCCCGGCCCGCGGCGAGGTAGGTGTAGGTCTTGATCGGCATCACGGTGTTGCCGTGCTGCTGGAGCGGCGCGGAGGTCGGCGGGATGAGCAGCACGTCCGCGGCGTAGAGGTACGCCGACAGCTGGTGGACGTCGATCCAGCCGGTGAACGTGAGGTTGGTCGCGCCGGCCTCGGCGGCGAGCTTCCTGGCCGCGGCGACGTCGTCGGGAAACCCGCCGCAGATCAGGTAGTGCAGCTCGGGCGTGCGCGCGGCCATCGCGACGATGACGTCGATGCCCTTGCGCTTCTGGATGTGGCCCGTGTAGCACACGATCTTGTCCGCGCTCGGCAGGCCGAGCTTCGTCCGGGCTTCGGCCTTCGACAGCCGCGGCTCCATGTCGGCGGGATCGAAGCAGTTGTGCGCGATCGCGACCTTGTCCCGTGCCAGGCCCATGTCGACGAACGACCCGGCGATCATGCCGGCGTTGGTGACGACGCCGAGGAACCGCGGGTGGTGTTGCACGGCCTTGACCACCTGATGGGTGACCGGATAGTGATCGCGTAGCACGCGGTGCGACTCGAACATCACGTGCTTGCCGGCGGCGAGCGCGAGCGTCAGCGGCAGGATGATCCGGCTGTATATCACGTCGAGCACGGCGAACATCGAGTAGATCGGCGCTAGCACGCCGTGCGCGAACTTCTCGATCCGCAGCGGCGACGGCGGCACGCTGGGGATCTGCGTGAGGCCGAACCCCGTCGTCACGCCGTAGAACGTCTCGAGCAGCTGGCGGCGGCGCGCGTTGCTCGCGAACATCACGTCCCACATGCGCGGGAGCACGACCTCGACGTCGGCGTGATCGGCGACGAGCGCGCTCGCCGTCTTGATCGTCTGCTGGGTGTTGGTCCACCGCGACGGGTAGCGGTCGTCGTTGATGATGCAGATGCGTGGGGCGGTGAGGTTCATCGGCGAGCTCCGAGGCGATCTAACACGGACAGGTAGCGGGGAAGGACGGCGGCCATCGAGTATGCGGACTCCACGCGGGCGCGCGCGGCCCGACCGATCGTCGCCCGGAGGTCGGGGTCGCCGACGAGCGCGATCAGGTGCTCGGCCCACGCGTCGGCCGACGTGGGCAGGTAGCCATCGACGCCATCGGTCACGACCTCCTTGTTCGCGCCGACCGGCGACGCGAGCCCCGGGCGTCCGAGGGCCATGTACTGGATCTGCTTGAACGCGCACTTGCCGCGCGTGAACGGCGTGTCGGGCAACGGCATGAGGCCGATGTCGATCGCCGCGAGATCGGCGACCTCGGTCGCGGCCGACCACGGCACGTAGGTGGCCCCGAGCGCGGCGAGCTCGTCGGGCGGCGGCCCGTTCGAGATCAGCAGCAGCTTCGCGCCCGTTGCGTAGAGCGCGCGCTTGAGGCCGGGCAGCGCGGTGAGCAGCTGCGGATAGTTGCCGCGCAGGCCCGTCCAGCCGATCACGACGTCCTTGCCGCGGCGGTCGCGGGTCGGCTGCATCGCGAACTTCTCGGCGTCGACCACCGTCGGGATCACGGTGGTCTTCGCGAGCGCGCCCATCTCCTCGGCGAGGTAGCGGTTGCCGGTGACGACGTGATCGGCGAGCTCGATCAGGCGCGCCACCTTCCGGCGGTTGCCGAACCCGAGGAAGATCGCGTCGTCGAAGTCGAACACGCTCTTGCGGCCGCGCGCGGCCAGCCGCTCGATCGCCGTGATCGGAAACTCGACCATCGGGCGCTGGAAGTAGATGACGTCGTCGGCGCGGAGGTCGCGCAGGTGGGCCAGCTGGACGGCCGCCGCGACCGGCCGGAGCAACGTGCGGACCTGGCTCCACGGATACGGCAACGTGGTGTCGCCGTACACGCTCGGATACGGCACCCGGAGCTCGCAGGTGACGCCCGCCTGGCCGAGCGCATCGGCGACGAGGAAGCCCCGGGCACGCGCGGCCGGCACCTTGTGGCCCTGCAGGAAGAACACGACGCGCGCCATGGCCGCGGACCCTAGCGCGATCCCGTCGAACCCGGGAGGGATTGTTCGCGCCAGGTGAGCTTTCGCGCGACGACGAAATAGAGCGGCGTGCCGACGGCGAGCACGCCGATCGCGCGGAGCGCGACCCCGCCGGGCAGCAGGTGATACGTGACCAGCTCGCCGACGATGACCGCGCCGCCGACGAGCGCGAGCCCGAACATCCGCGGCGAGAACGGGTGGATCCGGGCGGCCCGCCACACCTCGACGATCTGCAGGAGGTGCAGCGCGGCGATCGCGATCGCGGTGGCGAGCGCGGCCCCCTCGATGCCGAGCAGCGGGATCAGGATCAGCGACAGCACGATGTCGAGGCCGAGCTTGGCGACGTTGTTGAGGAGGATCGAGCGCGTGCGCCGCGCCGCCATCAGCACCCAGCCGGTGAGCCCGAGCGACGCGTTGACGACGTGGCCGAGCGCGAGCCAGATCAGCGCGCGGTGCCCGCCCGCGAACGCGGGCCCGTAGAGCGCGAGGATCGCGGGGCCGGCGACGATGAACACGCTCGCCGCGGGGACGGCGAACAGCAGCACGAGCCGCGACTGGTGCTGGAGGTTCGCGCGCAGGCGGGCGTGATCGCCCTGCGCCCACGCCTCCGCGGCGATCGGCGCGAGCACGGTGTCGAACGCGCCGCGGACGTACGACACCGTGCCGGCGAGCAGCGCGCAGGTGTTGAAGATGCCGCGCTCGCCGACCGAGACGTACGCCAGCAGCATGAAGCTGCCGAGCCGCATCGCGAGGATGTTGAGCAGCTCGGCGGCCGCGAGCGGGATCGCGAACTTCACCATCTCGCGGTCGGCCGGCGCGCGGATCGCCGTGGCGACCTCGCGCAGCGGGAACACGCGGCCGAGCGCCCACACCGCCAGCGCGACCGTCGCGACGCCGGTGATCAGCGGGGCGAGGGCGAGGCCGACCATCGACGGCAGCGCGAGGCCGAACGCG
Organism: Pseudomonadota bacterium; assembly: GCA_026387715.1. Taxonomy (GTDB): domain Bacteria; phylum Myxococcota_A; class Polyangia; order Haliangiales; family Haliangiaceae; genus JABFXX01. Next base: position 9,587 of record JAPLLF010001110.1, on the reverse strand, counting down.
ATCGCGCACGCGAGCATCAGCAGCGGCTCGGTGACCCCCTTGACGATGAAGTTGAACGCGAGCCGCTTGGTCGCCATCGTCGCGCTCATCAGCAGCGTGACGACCGCGCCGGAGACGACGACGGCGGCGAGCGCGCGCATCGCCGTGCCGTCGAGCGGCTCGCCGCTGAGCCGCGCGATCGGAAACGACGCCGCGAACATGCCGAGCGCGAGCACGACCGCCGCCACGAGCGTCACGCGGATCGTCGAGCCGACCGCCGCCGCCGCCCCGGCGAGATCGCCGTTCGCGCGACGGGCCGCGACGAACACGAGCGCGGCCTTGTCCCCGCCGACGAGCGCCGTGCGCTGGAGGACGTCGATCCACGCGTACGCGGTCGTGTACGCACCCCACCGCGCCGCCCCGAACAGGCGCGCCGCGACCGCGCCGAACAGGAAGAAGCTCGCCTGGCCGAGCAGCGTGAAGAAGTTCGTCCGCGCGCCGCGCGCGCTGTGGTCGCGATCGGCGCGGCCGGCGTCGGCGTCGGCGGCGTCGCTCACCGCGCCGCCCGCGCCGCCGCTCGGGCGCGCAGGCGCATGAGCAGCGCCGGGGCGAGGATGATCGCGGTGAAGATGCACGCGACCTCGCCGATGATCGCCGCCAGCGCGAACGCCCGGATGCCGCCGTTGGCCGATAGCAGCAGCGAGCCGTAGCCGACCGTCGTCGTGTACGAGCACAGCACGACCGCGGCCGCGGTCGCGGCGAGGTGATCGCGGGTCGACGTCGGATCGCGATCGCGCGCGGCGATGTTCACGGCGTAGTCGACGCCGATCCCGATCGTGATCGGCAGCGCGATCAGATCGAGGAAGTTGATGTGGAGGCCCGCGAGCGCGCACCCCGCGATCATCACGGCGACGCCCGAGAACCCGCACACGATCGTGATCGCCGCGTGGCGGCGGAGCCCGAGCACGACGACGATCGCGAGGATCGAGCCGATCAGCGCGATCGCGATCATGATCGGCGCGTCGTGCTCCATCGTCTCGACGATGTCGGCGATCACGAGGGGCTCGCCCCCCATCACCGCGCCGGCCGGCAGCGCGACCTTGCGGATCTCGCGCGCGAACGCCTCGCGATCCGCGACGTTCCAGGTCTTGAAGCGCGTCGCGCCGCGGACCGAGATCAGCTTGCCGATCGAGCCGTCCTGCTCGACGAACTGCCACCCGAGCTCGTGGGGGAGGTCGGCGTCGCCGAGCACGCGCAGGTCGTCCGGCGGGCGGAGCTTGGCCACGGTCGCGAGCTCGTCGTCCGTCAGCACCTTGGCGACCTCGCCGTCGAGCAGCGTGCGGATCTCGGCGAGCACCGCGAGCTTCTTCACCTGGTCCTTCGGCAGCAGGTCGTCGATCGACAGCACATCGAGGAACAGCTTCTGATCGGCGGGGCGGGTGGCGTCGAGCGCGCGCAGCGTCGCGACCAGCGGCGCGACCTGGTCGCGGCTGTCGACGCCGAGCACGAGCTGGTACGACAGCCCCGAGAACCGCGCGCTCCCGGGGATGTTGTCGCCGAGCTTCTGATCGAGCGCGCGGAGGGCGCGGATCTCGCGATTGGTCGACGCCATCTCGCGCCAGTCGCGGGTGAACGGATCGCCCGCGAGGAAGCGCACGGTGAGCACGATGCCGGTCGTCGTGATCAGCGCCGCGAACGCGAGCACCGGGCCGACGCGCTGGGGCATCGTCTTGCGGAGCGCGCGGACGAGGCGCGGGGTGGGCCGGGGGCGGACCGCCCCGGCGCGCGCGAGCATCGCGAGCAGCGCCGGCAGCGTGGTGAACGTCGTGATCCACGTCAGCACCATGCCGACCGCGGCGATCACGCCGAAGTGCCGGAAGCCCCGGAAGTCGGAGACGACGAGCGAGACGTACGCGACCGCGGCGGTCGCGACCGCGGCCAGCGTGCCGGGCAGGGCGCCGGCGATCGCGGGGCCGATGGCGGCGCGGGGGTCGACGCCGTCGCCGAGCTCCTCGAAGTAGCGCGACACGAGCACGAGGCCGGCGTTGACGCCGTTGCCGATCACGATCGCGGTGAGGAACGCGCTCATCACGTTGAGGTACCCGATCACGAGGTAGGTCACGCCGAGCGTCGCGAGCACGCCGACCACGAGCGAGCACAGCAGGGCCGCGACGACGCGGCGCGCGCGGAAGTAGAGCAGCAGCGCGATCGCGCACAGCCCGAGCGTGATGAGCCCGGCCATCACCATGCCGTCGACCACCGAGGCGTGCTCCGCGAGGCTCATCGTCACCGTGCCGGTGATGCCGGAGGTGACCGTGGGGTGGTCGCGGTGGACGTCGTCGAGCACGCGCTGGACCGCGGCGAGCAGCGCGGTCGCCTTCGGCTGATCCGACGACGCGAACTGCGCGTCGATCGTGATCAGCTGGAGCCGGCCGTCCTGGCTGACCATCGTCGACGGCCGGCTGGCCTTGGCCTCGGCGTCGGCGAGCTTGGCGCGCAGCTCGTCGAAGCGGTCCCCCTTGGGATCCTTCGGCGCGGCGTCGTCGAGGTCGACGAACAGCGGATTGGCGTCGCGCCGGGCGCGCGCGAGCCGCGCGGTCAGCGCGTCGCGCGCGGCCTCGAGGTCGCCGAGCTCGGCGTACAGGAAGCGGTGCGCCCACACGTGCTGGTAGCGCGGCCCGTCGTCGATCGACACGTGGCCGACCAGCTGCTTGTCGATCCTGGCGAACCCGGCGACGACCTGCTCGGCGGCGACGGCGCGCACCGCGGGCTCGGGCGCCTCGAGCATCACGAACACCTTGCCGAACGCGCGGGCGCGCTTCTGCAGCTGCATCAGGTCGTGCACCGACGCGCGCGACTCGGGCAGCAGGCTCGACAGATCCGAGCGCAGCGTCAGCCGCATCGCCAGCAGGACGCCGATCGCCGCGACGACCAGCGACCCCAGGACGATCGCGTGGCGATGGGCATCGACCCACGCCGCATAGCGCTGGGCGCTCGGTTCCCGTCCCACGCGCGTCGCGTCAGCTGCTCGCGGCAGCGTCGAGGTGCGTGGCGCGTCGCTTCTGGGCGCCGCGGATGAGCTGCTGCGTGAGCAGGATCGACGACGACACCAGCGCGCCGAGCGCGAGGCCGATGTAGAGGATGTCGACGCCGCCGACCAGGCAGATGATGAACGTGGCGAGGTTGATCACCTCGCGACGGATGAAGTAGCCGAGGAACTTCACGATCGGGTTGGTGACCGGGTAGTCCTGGCTGTTGCCGGTCGTGCCGCTCGTGAGCAGGTAGTAGTAGATCGAGCCGACCGCGACCGTCGACAGCACCGCGGCGATCACGACGATCGCCAGCAGCCAGGGATACGGGTACTTGCGATAGACGTGGATGCCGAAACAGGTCACCGACAGGATCGTCGTGAGCTCGTCGGCGATCGTGTCGATCCACGCCCCGAGCTTGCTGCTCTCGAGCCGGATGCGGGCGACCTCGCCGTCGCAGCCGTCGAGGTAACCCGCGAACAGCAGCATCGACGCGCCGATCACCGTGGCCTCGTAGGTCGGCGTGGCGCCGGCGAACGCGATGATGAAGCAGCCGATCGCGCCGAAGATGAAGACGCAGATCGAGATGATGTTCGGCGTCAGCGCGGTGATCGGCAGGAGCAGCCGCGTGAACGGATAGCTGACCTTGCGATTGATCGTGCGGACGAGCCAGGTGTCCTGCGCCTTGCGGATCAGGCCGAACAGGAAGTGGACCGCGGCGCGCTGCTCGGCCGACGTGCGCGCGGGCGCGCGGGCGAGGTCGCCGTAGGCGTGGGTGGGCACGCCGCGGGTGCGCCACGCCTGCGCGAGCGTGGCGAGCGCGGCTGGCGACGTCGCGGCGCGGGCGAGGTCGAGGCGTTGCTCGGGCGCGGCGACGATCGCACCGGCGAAGCTGCCATCGGTCGGGGAGATCGCGAGGTTGTCGCCGCCGACGCGGAGGATCTGGACGAGCGGCACGTGGACGACGTGATCGGTCGCGTCGAGCACGACGAGCTCGTGGTCCGGCTGGGCGGCGGCCCACGCGGCGAGCTGGTCGGGCGTGTCGGCGCGCGTGACGTGCACGCGCACGGCGCCGGCCTTGAGCGCGACGCGGCGGGCGCGCTCGGCGAGCGTCAGGCCGCAGACCTTCACGTCGTCGCTCGCCGGAGCGATCACGATCGCGTCGAAGGGGACGGGTGACACGACCGCTTCGTACTTCGTCAAGCGGTCGATCTCAAGCAGGAATGTGGGCCAGCGCGGGGAGCGCTCGCTCGACATCTTCGGGGGTATCGAGCTCGTGCCAGCCGATGCCGCTGATGTCGCCGATCGCGACCGGCTCGCCGTCGTCGGCGAGGCGCTGCAGCACGGCCTCGACGTTGGCGGCGTCGCCGATCGTCGCGCGCACCGCGGCGACCGCCGCGCGATAGCGCGCGAGCTTGCCGGCGGGCACGAACGTCATGCCGACGTAGCCGCAGTCCCAGGTCGCGAGCTGCTTCGAGATCTTGCCGATGTGGCGCGCCGGCCCCTCGCCGACGAGCTCGACCTTCATGTCGTCGGCGGTCAGCGTGCGATCGAAGTCCACGAACGCGGTGATCAGGTCACCGGGCTGGTCGGCGATCCGCTGCGCGACCGCCGCCGGGTAGACGTGGTCGATGTTCATCAAGTGGAACGCGCCGTCGATCTCGGGCAGCGCGGTCTCCAGCGTCCACAGGTTGCCGAGCTTGAACTTCGTGTTCTCGAGCAGCCGGAGCGCGGAGCGCGCCTGGGGCGCGAGGTGCGCGGCGACGAGATCATGGCGGAAGCCGCCGACGACGATCCGCTCGCGGGCGCCGAGGCGCTCCGCGAAGTTGAGCGCGCGATCGATGAGCTTGGCCCCGCCGGCATCGAACATGGCCTTCGGCAGACCGCCGCCGAGCTCGCCGAGACGCGTGCCCATGCCGGCGGCGAGAAGGACGACCTGGGATGGCGCGATCATGTCGAGGGGAGGGCTAGTACGCGAACAGCGCGAGGATCTCGGGGATCTCGACGACGGCAGGCGAGGTGGGGGCGACGGCGGCGAACGCACCGGCGTCGAACGTGCCGAGGCGGGCGACGAAGCGGATGTTCGAAGCGCGCGCGAGCTCGGCATCGGCGATCGAATCGCCGACGAACAGCAGGTCGTCACGGCGGCAGCCGAACGTGCGGCACGCGTGATCGAACTGGGTCGGGCCCTTGGCGAGGCCGTTGCCGAAGCCGAGCGCGAGGTCGAGCTTCACGGGGCAGTGGGCGACGAACGCGTCGACCTGGTCCTGGAAGTTGTTGGAGCACACCGCGATGGCGATGCCGAGCGCCCGGATCGCCTCGAGCGCCTCGACGGTGATCGGCGAGGGCACGACGTCGGCGACCGCGACGATCTTGCGCGCCTCGAACTCGGCGGCGGCCGCGGCGTTGCGATCGTCACCGGGGACGATGACCTCGAGCTGCTGGAAGAACGGGATGCCGCTCGTCGTGAGGTAGGCGGCCCGCGCGGTGGTGCGATCCAGCTGGTGGTGGCGGACCATCACGTCCGCGGCGACGTCCGCGAACACCTGCATGGTGTCGATCAGGGTGCCGTCGAGGTCGAACAGGATGGCGCGCGGCTGCGCGAGCGGCGCGACCTCACGAAGCTTCGGCCGGACCGACCGAGTCCGCAGCTGATGGCGACCCAGCTCGGACGCGCGGGGAGAAAGCTCGGTGGCGCTACTTCTATTCGACATGATTATGGGGACTTTCGCCGCGCATCCTGAGCGTGTTTTCGGAAGAGGTCCAGTCGGTGACAACGAAGACAGAAGATCCTGTCGGAAACGGTGTCAGCTGTTGGAAACCTGAGTCAGATCCACCGACGTGGTGAAAATCGAACACTCGAACGGGCTCGGAAGAGGCCCGAAGAGCTGGATCGTGACGGTTGGTTTGCCGGGTTTGCCGAGTTGGAACCTCTCCTAGCGGGGTGAATCGTCGTTGTGCAATTGGTGTGCGCAGAGATGGGTGCGGCTGATGTGAGGCACCTCACCGAGCTATCAACCACCTGGAGCCAGCCCGGTGTCGTGATCCGCGCCGTGGCATACTTCGGCCTTCGTGCGGGTGCCCGTCGTCCTTGTCGCTGCGCTCCTCGCGCACTCGGTCGCGGCCTTCGCTCAACCGCACGGCGAGCCGGTCGAGCAGCCGCACGGCGAGCCGGTCAATCCACCGACGCCGCCCGATGCCGGCTCGGGTTCGGCGACGCCGACGCCGACCACGCCGACCCCGACGCCGACGCCGACGCCGACGCCGACGCCGACGCCGACGCCGACACCGACGCCGACGCCGACGCCGACGCCGACGCCGATCAAGCCGACTCCAACTCCGAAGCCGGTCAAGCCGACGGCACCGGCGGTCAAGCCAGGTGGTCCGCCGACCCAGCCGTGGAGTCCGACGAACCATCCATGGCCGACGGCGAAGCCGAAGCCCGGCGCTCCTCCTCCTTCTCCTTCTCCTCCTGCTCCTTCTCTCTCCCCGAACTTGCGGTCCGGGGTGCTGACGCCCGCCGGCGCCTCGAACGGACCGCTGCCGACGTCGCCGACGTCGCCGACCTCGACGACGCAGGCCGAGCCGTTCGCGCCGATGCAGACGACGATGTCGGATCCCGACGCGACCGGCACGATCGGCGAGATCGTCGTCGAGAAGAACACGAAGACCACCGCCGACACCGTCGCGTTCATCGCCAAGCTCGACGTCGGCGACGACTGGTCGCGCGACATGATCGATCTGGTGAAGGTCCGCCTGGTCTCCAGCGGCCTGTTCAAGGAGGTCGAGGTGTTCTGGGATCGCCGCCGCGATGGCCTGATCCGCGTCCACCTCATGGTGGAGGACAAGCACTCCTGGATCATCGCGCCGGCGTTCTACAACCAGCCGACCAACACCGGCGGCTGCGTCGGCTTCGGCGAGAACAACTTGCTGGGCACCGGCCAGAAGCTGCTCGTCTACGGGCAGATCGCGACCGGCGACTCGTTCTTCATCGGCGCGTGGCAGCTGCCCTCGATCAAGGGCACCCGGTTTCACGGTCAGTTCGACGCGTACCTCGCGAAGAGTCGCTACTTCGAGTACGAGCCGCCGCGGAAGTACCTGTCGAATCCACACCCGCTGCGCGAGTCGAAGATGCTCTACCTCAACGGGGGGGCACGGCTCGGCATCGATCTGTTTAAGGGCGTGAAGTTCGACGTCCGCCTGCGCGGCGCGAAGGTCCGCTACGAGCACAGCGAGCTCGCGCCGGGCGCCGATCCGGCGATGCTCGGCCTCGACCCGGGCATGCCGGTGCCCAAGCCCGGCAAGGAGGGGTGGGACGTCTCCAACGAGTACGACCTGATCATCGATCGCCGCGCCAACTGGTACGGCGTGCAGAGCGGCTTCCGGATGCAGGTGTCGTACGAGTTCTCGGTTCCCAAGCTCGGCTCCGAGTTCCACTACAAGCAGTTCGGCGCGCAGTTCTTCCGCGCGTGGCAGATCCTCGAGCGCCACAACTTCATCATCCGCGGCGCGAGCCAGCTCGGCTTCGATCTGCCGTTCCAGCAGGAGTACTTGATGGGGGGCACGTCGATGCGCGGCTGGAAGAACAACCAGTTTCGCGGCGACATCAAGGAGCAGCTCAACCTCGAGTACTCGGTGCCGGTGTTCACCGTCCTGGGCTTCGGCGTACGCGCGCTCGCGTTCTTCGACTCCGGGCGGGCGGGGTCGGGTATGGTCCGGGCGCTCGTGCGGATCCACGCGTTGTTCACCGTCGCGGTGGCGGTCGGGTGCCACGTGCCACCGACCCGGTCGCCGACGTCGGCGGCCACGATCGTGCTCGTCGGCGGCGACATCCGGACGATGGATCCGGCGCACCCGCACGCCACCGCGCTCGCGCTCGCGGGCGACCGGATCGTGGCGGTCGGCGACGACGCCGCGATCCGCGCGCTGGCGGGCCCGACGACGACGGTGATCGAGCTCGCCGGCCGGTCGGTGACGCCCGGGCTGGTCGACGCCCACTGCCACCTCTACGGCCTCGGGGTCGATCTCGAGAACGTGTCGGTGCGCGCGCGCGCGTCCGAGGCCGACACCGTCCAGGTCGTGGTCGAGGCCGCGCGCACCCGACCGGCCGGCGAGTGGCTGGTGGGGCGGGGCTGGGATCAGAACCGCTGGCCCGGACAGCAGTTCCCCTCCCACGCGACGCTCGACGTGATCCGCGATCGCCCGGTCTTGCTCCGCCGCGTCGATGGCCACGCGATCTGGGTGAACCAGGTCGCGCTCGACCTCGCCGGGATCACGGCGGCCACCGCGGATCCCCCGGGCGGCAAGATCGTGCGCGACGCCACCGGCGCGCCGACCGGCGTGCTCGTCGACAACGCGACCGACCTCGTCGACGCCAAGATCCCGGTGGCCACGGCGGACCAGCGACGCCGCCGGATCCAGCACGCGCTCGAGGTCGCGGTCGCGACCGGGCTCACCGGGGTCCACGAGATGGGCATCGACGACGCGACCGCCGACGTGTACCGCGCGCTCGATCGCGCGCACGCGCTGCCGCTGCGCGTGTACGCGTACCTGGCGGGCGATCCGGCCAAGCCCGCGCGCTTCGCGATCGCGCCGGCGCCGCCCACGCCGCACTTCACGATGCGCGGGGTGAAGTTCTTCGCCGATGGGGCGCTCGGGTCGCGAGGCGCGCGGCTGTACGCCGACTACGACGACGATCATGGCAACCGGGGCCTGTGGGTCACTGCGCCCGCGCAGCTGACGGCGGCGGTGACCGCCGCGGTCGTCGGCGGCTGGCAGGTCGCGGTCCACGCGATCGGCGACGCCGCGGTCGGCGCGACGCTCGACGCGTTCGTCGCCGCGAACGCCGCGCAGCCCGGCGAGCATCGGTCGCGCGTCGAGCACGCGCAGGTGATCGCGCCGGGCGACCTCGATCGGATGGCGAGCACCCACGCGATCGCCTCGATGCAGCCGACGCACGCGACGAGCGACATGCCGTGGGCCGAGGCGCGCGTCGGCAAGGCGCGGATCACGGGCGCGTACGCCTGGCGCACGCTGCTCGCCCGCGGCGTCCCGCTCGCGTCGGGCAGCGATTTCCCCGTCGAGGACGTCGGGCCGCTGCTGGGGATCTACGCGTCGATCACGCGCCAGGACGCCGCGGGTCAGCCGGCCGGTGGCTGGTATCCCGCGCAGCGGCTGACCCTCGACGAGGCGATCGCAGGCTTCACGCGCGGGGCCGCCTTCGCCGAGTTCGCCGAGGCGACCCGCGGGGTGATCGCGGTCGGTCGCACCGCGGATCTGACCGTGTTCGATCGCGCGCTCGCGGCGGATCGCACGCTGCTCGACACCCGCGTGGACTACACGATCGTCGACGGCGACGTGCGCTTTCATCGGGGAGCGAAGTAGGCATGCGGTTCTGCCCGTTCTGCCAGGCCGAGACGTCCGACGAGTCGCCGACGTGTCAGGCGTGCGGGCGTCGGCTGCCGCCGCTGCCGCCGCGCCGCCGCAACGCGCCGCCGACCGGGGTCCAGCTGCCACGCCGTCCTCCCACGTCGTCGCCGCCGCTGGGCCAGGGTGGTCCGGTGACGCTCCCGGCGACGC
>JAPLLF010000832.1 GCA_026387715.1 Pseudomonadota bacterium | reverse complement strand
GTTGGCCCAGGCGTGACGGCGCGGGCAAGAAAGCGGCATGAGCTACGAACTGGACGCCGCCGGCCACGCGCGGCTGGGCAGCTTCTTCTCGAAGATCGGTGGCAACCTCCGCGACAAGCGCAAGCGCGCCTCGTTCGCGATGTATGCCTACGGGATTCTCGGCGACGGCGAGCGCAAGAGCGTCGAGCCGATCGCTGCACGCGCGAGCGGGGACCCGGCGCTGGTGCGGGCCTACACCGAGCGGTTGCTGCACTTCGTGGGCGACGCGAAGTGGGACGACCAAGGCGTGCGCCGCGTCGCCACTGCGCATGCGACCGCGGCGATGGCCGAGCAAGAGCCGGTCACGGTCTGGATCGTGGACGACACCGGCATGCTGAAGCAGGGCACGCACTCGGTCGGAGTTCAGCGCCAGTACACGGGCTCGGCCGGCAAGATCGCCAACTGCCAGGTCGCGGTCACGCTCTCGGCATCGACCCGGTACGAGGCTGTGCCGATCGACGTGGAGCTGTACCTGCCCGAGTCGTGGGCGTCGGATGCCGCGCTTCGGCGAAAGGCCCGCATCCCGGACGACGTGGGCTTCAAGACGAAGCCCGAGCTCGCCCTCGACATGATCGAGCGCGCCTGTCTGGCCGAGATTCCCGGCGAGGTTGTGCTCGCCGACGCGGCGTACGGCGATTCCTCCGCATTCCGCGCAGGTATTCGGCTCTACGGGCTCGACTACGCGGTGGGGGTACGCCCGCTGACGAACGTCTTCGTCGTCAATGCCGCGGGCAACACGAGCGACGAGGCGTGCAGCGTGAAGGACCTCGCGACGAACCTCGGACGGGGAGCCTTCCGCCGCGTGACTTGGCGTGACGGGACTGCACCGAAGAAGCTCTCGGCCCGCTTCTGCTTCTGCCGCGTGAAGGTCGCACACGACGACGGTACCGCGCTCGAAGACCGAGACGAGGTCTGGGCCGTGATGGAGTGGCGCGACGGCGAGGCTGAGCCCGCGAAGTACCACCTGACGACGCTCGCGCGCCGCATGACGAAGAAGGAAATCGTGCGCGTCATCAAGGAACGCTGGCGCACCGAGCGCGTCTACCAGGAGATGAAGGGCGAACTGGGCTTCGACCACTTCGAAGGCCGATCGTTTCCAGGCTGGCACCACCACGTCTCCGTCGTCCTCTGCTGCTACGCGTTCGTCGTCGCCGAACGGTTGCGGCATTTCCCCCCCTCGACGATCACGACCGAAGACGGTGCGCAGTCATGCGCGGCCTGAACGCCACTTCGAGGACTCGTTCGCGTCGATCCGTCTGGCGATCGCCCGCTTCCTCGCCGCGTGGCTGCCACAGCTGCCCGCTGTGCCACCGCGAGAAGCGCGCAGCACCTCGTCGTACGCCTCCTCAAGGGGGTATGGTACGACGCGACCGAGTGCGTCGTACGCGTTCGGGTGGTCGGCAAGCACCCATCCTCCTTCGGTGCGCGCGTAGCGCGCACCCGCGTCGCGCACGATACGTCGCATCGCGGCGAGCGAAGTCGAGGTCAAGCGCGCGCGGAAGTCGTCGATGGTGGACATTGGTGGCTCCTTCGGCGCTTGCGGCGCCTCGATAAAAAGAGGCTAACACAGTCGCTCGACGCGAGCAAACTAAAAACGCACGCCCAACGCCGATTGTTTGCACCCATGCGACTCGAAAGGCGAAACATCGGAATCCGTGT
>JAPLLF010000250.1 GCA_026387715.1 Pseudomonadota bacterium | reverse complement strand
TAGCGCGCGAACGTCGGCGCGGAACTTCCAAGGCGCGGGCGGATGCTCGCGGGCGGGGTCTACGAACGGACGTCCGGTGCGGCCGGACAGTCGCTCGGCACGTACCGGCGACGGACGCCGGAGCGCAGCGTGCTGCACGAGCTGGTCGCGGGGCACGCGCAGACGATGTTCGCCGAGCTCCGTGATGACGACACCGGGCGTCCCGGGCTGCCGCGCTACGTGGAGCGCGAGCTCGCCGAGTACCTGCGGTGCGGGATCCTCGCGCATGGGTTCGCACGCGTGCGCTGCCAGGCGTGCGACGACGAGCTCGTCGTCGCGTTCTCGTGCAAGCGGCGCGGGATCTGTCCGTCGTGCACGGCGCGCCGCATGGCGGACACCGCGGCGCACCTCGTCGATCACGTGCTGCCGCGCGCGCCGTATCGATGGCGCACGGCGCAGAGCTTGGGCTCGACGCGCATCGCGGCGCACAGCGCGAGCAGGGTCGGATGAAAGCGCACCGCGGTGCCGACGCGCTCGAGCACGACGATCTTCGGATTGTCGAACAGCCACTGGCGAGGCGCGCCACCGAGCGCCGCGGCGCCGCGCACGAGCGAGCGACACAACGAGTGGACGGTGAGGTCGATGACGAGCTCGCCCCACATCGCGCGCGAGTGGGCGAGCACCATCACGAAGACCCAGAGCCCACGCTCGCCACCGGGGACGGCGACCTTACCGACGTAGGCCCAGTCGACCTGCGCCTGCTCGCCGGGCAGCGTCTCGGTAACCAGGTACGCCTCGCGCTTGGGGCGCGGCCTCACCAACGCGACGTACTCGCGCAGCGTGCGTACGGCGCCGCGATAGCCGCGCTCGCGCACCATGTCGTAGAGCCGGGTCGCGAGGAGCTTGGGATAGCGACCGAGCGTGTCGTCGATGAACGACCGGTAGGGGTCGATGATGCGTGGACGCATCTGCGAGGGTGCGCGCGGCTCGCCGAGCCCGAGCACGCGTCGAACGACGTCGGCGTGAACCGCGAGCTGGGTCGCGATGGTGCCGACGGGCCAGTGCTCGGCGTAGTGCAGGCGCACGATCTCGGCCTCGACCTCCGGCGTCGTCTTCATCGCACACCTGCCAGGTCGAGCTGCTGCGCGTCGACGAACGAACCGAGCCCGCGGATACGCTGGCCCCGCTCACGGACCGGCACGCGCATCTCCACCGTGTAGTGCGCGGTCGTGACGCCGTGGTCGAGCGCGTCGGCGAGGCCAAGCGCGGACCACGACGCCACGTCGCGCGCAGAAATGACAGCGCGCACCGGCGACTGATGCCAGAGCGCCATCGCCTCGAGCAGCGTCGGAATCGCACGCACGTGCGGCCCACCGCCCCAGTACGACGGCAACAGCGCCGCCTTGAGCACCACGTCGTCCTCCACCGTCCGCACCAGGATCCGCGTGATCCCCTGGCTGGCGGTCAGCAATGCTATCGGTCCGAGTCTCATCGTCGCGTCCTTTGCCGACGATCGCGACCACGCCGGACATCGGCGCTGGCGGATCACGCGGCGGGCCGACGAATGCCACGGGGTCAAGAAAATCAGGACCGTGATCCCCCACGCTCGCAAGCTCGGCCTCGCGGCGGCGCTTGCGGCGAGCCCGCTCGTGGTCGCGATGATCGAGCCGTCCCTCGGGTGACAGCCGGTGACGAGTGCGCGCGGCTCGCTTCGACGCGGTACGTGCCGCAGCCTTGCAAGGTCGGCCACAAAACCCCTGTCCGCGATAACAGGGTCGGCAGACGCAGAACAGCAGCAGGCACCGGCCACACCGCTCGAATCGAAGCTGCTCGTCGTCCATCGGCTCCTGCCGGTGTGCTCAAAGCCGGCGTCCATCGGCTGAGGGTCTCGGACTGGCATCCGGGGCCCTCGATCTTTTTCGGCGTCCTCGCTGGTCGCGATCCTAACGGCGAGATCTTCGACGCCGCGAGTTTCCCGCCGGCCGGCTCAACCGCCAGAACGCGACGGAATCAGGCCGCCATCAACACCTCGCGAAAGACGTAGCGCGCGAAGGCGCCCGGTTTGCGGATCAGCGACCAGATCACGTGGCGGTAGTCGATGCGCTTGAGGTTGCGCCCGCGCAGCCGCTCGCACATCAGCTGCAGTTCGTCGGCGAAGTAGATCTCGATCCGGTCGTCGAAGATCCGGACCCGGGTCCACTCGCCCATCAGGCGCGACGGCACCGAGTATGCGCAATGCTTGATCCGCACCGTGCTCCAGTCGCTGACGCGCACGTCTTCCTCGACGTACTCGGGCAGCTTGGCGACGGCCAGTTCGCGCATCGCGGCGAGGTCTTCGCCGACACGCGTGCCGCGACCCGCGTTGGCCTTGCGCGCCACCTGATCGACGAAGGCCTGCCAGGTCGCGACGCTCTCGAAGTCGCGGTGGCCACGCAGCAGCAGCGCCTGCTCGAGCCGGCGCTTGAGCGCGCCGTTGGACGCCTCGACGTCGCCGTTCTGCTCCTTCGCGCCGACCGCGGTCGTCCGCGGCGTCATCCCGAGGTGCGCCATCAGCCGCACATAATCGGCGTTGAACGACCGCTTCACGCCCTCGACGTGCCCCACCTGGCCGTCGGGAATCCGGTGCGTCGCCGCCGTCGAGTTGTCGGTCTGGTGGTACTGCGGCACCCGCCCGAGCTGGAACAGCGCCCCCTGCACGCCGGCCCGCAATGCCGCCATCGACTCCGACAGGCAGACCGTCGCCCACTGCCAGTTCGAGTACGGCAGCACCAGCACGCACAACAGGTGCATGAACACCTGGCCGCCGATCGTCACCGCCAGCTCCGCCGTGCGCGTGAAGTCGGTCTGCGCGGCCTCGCCCGGCCGGTGCCGCTGCGCCAACATGATCTCTTGCTCGGGGCCCTGCGCGGCGCGCCAGCGCCGCACCCGGCGCTGCAGCGTGCGCAGCTGCCCATCCTGAAAGCGCGCCGGATCCTGCTCCCGCAGCATCTCGAACAACGTCTTGGCCTCGAGGCCAGGCGTGTCCCGCAGCCGCACCTCGACCTCGGCCCACGCCGTCACGAACGGGTCCGGTCGCGTCCGCCAGTCACGGGCCTTCCCCAGCTCCGACGGCAGTCGGCCCGCCGCCACGTACTTGCGCCCGGTCTTGCGGTCCATACCGGCCTTCAGCGCCGCCAGCCCGATCTCTCCGTGCTTGGTCATTTCCATCATCAGCTTCCTTACTTGGGCGTCGCTGACTGGTTTCACGCCCGCAGAGTCACGCAGGTGACGTCCTCGGCCATGTTCCTCGTCGGCGACGCCCGGTCAGGATGGGGCGATGTAGTTGTCGTCCGTGGGGAGATCTAATTGTCGCTCAGCAGCTTGTGCACCTGGCACCGCTGGATCAGCACCTTGGTGCCGAAGACGTCGCGCACGGCGCGGGCGAGCGCCTTGCCGCCGTCGAGCACCGCGAGGATCGTGCGGTCGGTCCTCATGCCCCGGTCACGCAGGTCGGTGAGCAGCGCCGTGCACGACGTCGCGTTCTCGGTCGCGCCCTCGCGGACGCCGAGGACGTGCTTGCCGCCGACGGTGTCGATGCCGATCGCGACGAGCAGGACGTGCTCGGCGATGTGGATCCCGTCGAGCATCAGCACGACGAGGTCGAGCGCGCCGAGGTCGCGCCCGAGCCACGTCCCCATCTCCCGCTCGGTCGCCGCGACAAAGCGGCGGCTCACGGCGCTCTTGCTCGTGCCGCGCGTCGGCACCTCGGGCGCCACCGCCTCCAGCGAGCGCTCGTAGCGCCGTGTCGACACACCGACGAGCATCTGCTCGACGGCGCGCGTGTCGAGCGGATCCTCGGCGCCGAACGCCACCCAGCTCGGCAGCGCGACCTCGGTGCCGGCGACGGTGCGCGCACGCGGCCGCCGCACGGCAACACGGCGCCCGCCGAGGACCAGCTCGCCGGGTGCGGTGCCGGACCGCCGCGCCTCGCGCGTCGGCAGGTGCGCGTAGCGGGGGCCGCATGCCTCGGTGCGCTCACGCTCCAGGACCTCACCCAGCGCCGCCATCCCGGCAGCGATCACGAACTCGCGCAGGTCGGCGCGCAGCGCGTCGCCCAGCGAGGTCACCTTCGGTGCGATGACAGCTTCCTTCGGCGATCGCTTCTTGGCAGTCTTCTTCATGGCGGATTCTCCTCGTTAAGAGCCCCGAGAATTCTTGTTACGAGGCGGCCCTGCCGATGGTCCACGAGACCGACTGACTGATGGACATCGAGCTGGTGACGGTGATGTCGCAGGTGTCGATGGACATCAACGAGCCTGCACTGCCGCAGGCTCGACGTGATGGTGATTAGGGC
>JAPLLF010000124.1 GCA_026387715.1 Pseudomonadota bacterium | reverse complement strand
GGCGGCGCGGTTCGGCGCGCAGGGGTACGTCCAGATCTCCCACTGGGGTAAGGGCGATATGGACGCGGGCGCGGTCGCCACCCTCGAGATGGTCGACCTCGGCGCGGCGCTCTACAAGCACATCTGCCTCAAGGGCGCCGAGAACATCTGCCTCACGCCGCTCCTCGGCGCGCAGATCTCGATGCTGTCGCCGCAGGGCGAGTCGGTCGTCAACGGCGACGGCAGCTCGACCACGCTGTTCAACTACGCCTCGGTCGGTGTCCGCGGCGAGGTGAACCTCGCTGTCGCGTTCGGGACGCGCCAGGAGCACGTGCTGAACGTCCAGCTCGGCTTCAACGCCTACTCGGCCGTGTTCTCCGCTCCCGCGGACGACATGAACGTCGAGTTCTACGGTCTCGACAAGGGTGGTGGCTTCGGCTACCTCGGCGTTGGTTACACGTATCGCTTCAACACGCCGTTCGGCAGCTCGCCGTTCGTCACGCTCGAATAACGAAGCCGTCTCAGAACGACCATCACGAGGCGCTCGACGAGCGCCTCGTTTTCGTTCCAGATCGCTTCGGTCGTTTTCGGGACGTCGCTGTCGTCACCCATGGCGATCGATCGGGTAACCTCGCCACGTCATGTCCACGACCGCCAAGCTCGTATTCCCCGACGGTAAAGAAACCGATCTCGACGTCATCGTCGGGACCGAGAACGAACCCGCGATCGACATCTCTTCGCTGCGTTCGAAGACCGGCTACGTGACCCTCGACACCGGGTACATGAACACCGGCTCGACCAAGAGCGCGATCACGTACCTCGACGGCGAGGCCGGCATCCTCCGCTATCGCGGCTACTCGATCGAGGATCTCGCGGAGCACTCGGACTTCGTCGAGACCAGCTACCTGCTGATCAACGGCAAGCTGCCGACGAAGGACGAGCGCGCGACGTTCTCGACGCAGCTCACCCGTCACAGCCTCATCCACGAGGACATGCACCAGTTCTTCGCCGGCTACCCGCCGACCAGCCACCCGATGGCGGTGCTGTCGGCGATGGTGACGTCGCTGTCGGCGTACTACCCCGACAGCCTCGACCGCAACGCGCCGGTCGAGTTGCACATCACCCGCCTGCTCTCGAAGGTCCGCACGATCGCGGCGTTCTCGTACAAGAAGTCCATCGGCCAGCCGCTGATGTATCCGAAGAACTCGCTGCGCTTCTGCGCGAACTTCCTCCACATGATGTTCGCGGTGCCGAGCGAGGACTACGAGGTCTCGCCGGTGCTCGAGAAGGCGCTCAACCAGCTCCTCATCCTCCACGCGGACCACGAGCAGAACTGCTCGACGTCGACGGTCCGCATGGTCGGCAGCTCGGGCGCGAACCTCTACGCGTCGATCGCCGCGGGCATCCTCGCGCTGTGGGGACCGCTGCACGGTGGCGCGAACCAGGCCGTCATCGAGATGCTCGAGGAGGTGAAGCTCAGCGGCGGCAACTTCAAGGGCTTCCTCGACGACGTCAAGAACAAGAAGGACAACCGTCGCCTGATGGGCTTCGGTCACCGCGTCTACAAGAACTACGACCCGCGCGCGAAGATCCTCAAGAAGATGTGCGACGAGGTGCTCGTACACCTCAACGTACAGGATCCGCTGCTCGACCTCGCCAAGGGCATGGAAGAGATCGCGCTCAAGGACGACTACTTCATCTCGAAGAAGCTCTACCCGAACGTCGACTTCTACAGCGGCATCCTCTACCGCGCGATGGGCATCCCGACGAACATGTTCACGGTGATGTTCGCGCTCGGCCGCCTGCCCGGCTGGATCGCGCAGTGGAAGGAGATGGTCGAGGACAAGGACACCAAGATCGGTCGTCCTCGCCAGATCTACACGGGGGAGAAGGCTCGCCCGTACGTCTCGCAGGAACAGCGCGGCTAACGCGCGCTACTTGCAACCGACCGGCAGCACGTTCGTCGCGTACTGACCGTCCCAGTTGCCCGGCGGATCGTACTCGCACACGAACAGATCGTTGCCGTTGCACTGCACCGTCGCGCAGCCGACGCCGGTCGTGCCCTTCCACACGACCTGCGTGAAGTGGCCGGTGTCCATCGAGAAGCCACCGGCGCCGAACTGGTACTGTGCGATCTCGTCGTACCAGTACTTCACCGTCGACGCCGGATCGAGCGTGCCGATCGTGCCCGCCGCGAGGTTCTCGCCGAACGAGTTGTTCTGCGAGTGCTCGAACTTGCAGCCGCGATCGCGCAGCGAGGCCGCCCACGCCTGCGCAGCGGCCGCCGCCTTGTCCGACCACGCGAGCGGCGGCGCGCAGTGCTTCGCGCGCAGCGCGTTGTGCGCGGCGACCCACGGATTGGCCCCGGCGGCCGGTCGCGACGGGGCCGTCGGTGGGTCTGCGGTGGTCGGCTGGCCCTCCGTCGACGGCTGGCCTTCCATCGACGGCTGGCCTTCCATCGACGTCCCCTCGGTCGGCGGCGCCCCGGCCGGCTGCTGCGGTTGCGCGGTGGTCGGGCCGCAGGCGGTGATGAGGAGCAGGGCGAGGATCTTCGTGGCGCTCATTCCCCCCGGAGCATGACACGGGCGCTTGCGATGCGTGGCGCGTCGGGCAAGAGTCCCGACGTGGATCCCACCGTCGCCGAACCCACCTCGTCGGCAAAGACCGAGGGCATCCACGTGCGCGTGGCGTCGCAGTACCTCTCCGATCAATCGTCGCCGCGCGACCGGCGCTACGTGTTCGCCTACACGATCACGATCGTGAACGAAGGCGGCAGCACCGCGCAGCTGCGGACGCGGCACTGGGTGATCACCGATGCGCGCGGCAAGGTCGAGGAGGTCCGCGGCGATGGCGTGGTCGGCGAACAGCCGCGGCTGATGCCCGGCCAGAGCTTCCAGTACACCTCGGGCTGCGTGCTCACCACGACCGTCGGCACGATGCAGGGCAGCTACCGGATGTGGCGTGACGACGGCAGCTACTTCGACGCGACCATCGCGCCGTTCTCGCTCGTGGCGCCGACGAGCGCTGGCGAGCTCAACTAGTCTTTCGTTCCAAACAGTTACGCGATCTGGCCCGGGACTTGCGCAGTCCGCCGATCATATTTCCAAGCCTCCGGGTACCCTGTGCGTCTATCCATCGTGGTGCAAGCGCAGGGGATGACCAACGCGGAGCGCGAAGCCGCGACCGCGAACGCGCTGGTCGCCGCCGCGAAGACCGGCGATCGCCGCGCGTTCGAGGCGCTCGTGGTCCGCTATCGCAAGCGCATCTTCGCCCTCGCCCTGCACATCACCGGGAGCGCGAGCGAGGCCGACGACATCGCGCAGGACGTCTTCCTCAAGGCGTACCGCGCCCTCGCCGGCTTCGAGGGCCGGAGCCAGTTCTTCACGTGGGTCTACCGGATGACGGTGAACCGCTCGCTCAACGCGCGGCGCGATCGCGCCCGCCGCGGCGAGGTGCTCGACACCGGGATCGACGACGCCCGCCTCGAGCTCGCCGTCGCGGTCGACGCGCGCTCGAACCCCGGCCACGAGACCGAGCTCCGCCAGCAGTACGCCCGCCTGCTCCGCGCGCTCGACTCGCTCCCCGTCGACATGCGGACGACCGTGATCCTCGTGTAGCTGCAGGGCATGTCGCACGGCGAGGTCGCGATCATCCAGAACATGAGCGAGGGCACGATCGCGTGGCGCATGCACGAGGCGCGACGCCGGCTCACCGCGATCATGTCGCCCGAGCGCATGCCGCGACCGAAGCTGCGCGAGCTGTCGGCGGATCTGTCGCGCGCGCTCAACGAGTACGGGCTGTTCGTCCCCGCGTTCGACAAGCCGTGATCCGGGTGGAGACGTAAACGCAAACGTAGTCGTAAACGCAAACGACGGTCGTCGTGGTCTGATCCCAGACGGTCGGGTAGCCCGGCGACTTTGGCTCGCCGGGCCCCCACAGATC
>JAPLLF010000868.1 GCA_026387715.1 Pseudomonadota bacterium | reverse complement strand
CGCGGGGCGCGGCTCTCCACAGCGGCTCCCACGCCTCGTGCGCTTCCCACGGGAAGCCATGGTTGAACAGATCGACGCCATGGCGAAAGTCCTCGTCGGTGGCGAGGCGATCGCCGTGCGACGTCGCGTGCCGGTCGCGCGGTCGATCCGCGCGGGGCGACGCGCCCGGCACGTACGCGACGCTCGGCAGCGCCCGCGACGAGTAACGGCTCATGGCTGGATCGTACGCTCGTCGCCGATGCCTTGCGATCAGCGGCGGCTGCGCGGCAGCGGCGCCTCCGCCCAGCCGCGCATGACCGGATCGCTCCCGCACCGCCGCTCGTAGTCGTCGGCGTATGCGGTCGCCGGGCGTCCATCGTAGACGAGCGCGCGCGCGAGCTCGTGCGCGATCACCGGGCGGCAGTGGTCGCCCTGGGCCAGCAGCACCTCGATGCGCGCGCGCCGCGCGTCGATGAGCTCGCGCTGCTCCGCCTGCTGGAGCTCGTGCGCCGTCGGCAGGTGGCACGGGATCATGGTCGCGACCGCGTTGCCGATCGTGAGCAGGACGATGAAGACGATGCCCGCGAGCCCGAACCATGGGGTGTGCTGGCGAACGGAGACCGGTGCGAGGTGGGTCATGATCGGACGACGCTCGTAAAACCCGTGGGTTGCGGGGACGTCCCAGCGACGGTCGCGCCTGTCGCACCCGCGCGCGCGACCGGGCGGAGGTGGTACGACGCGGCATGCTGCACCTCGACCTCCACCGTCACCTCGAGGGTTCGCACAGCCCGGCCGCGCTGATCGACGTCGCGCGTCAGTTCGACATCCGGGGGGCGACGTTCTACGACGCGGCGGCCGGGCGGTTCCGGACCCCGGCGGAGCTGGCGACCGCGATCACGATGGTCGGACCTTCCGACGACGCCACGCTGTTCTATCGCTGCATCGTCGCGGCGCGCGGGGCCTACGTGAGCGTCGCGGCGATCGGGGCGCTCGCGCGGGCGGCGTTCCGCGAGGGCGCCGCCGACACGGATGGATTCGAGATGCGGCTGAGCTTGTTCTCGATGGCGCGCACGTTGATCGAGCACCAGCACCCCGACTGGCGGGCGATCCCGCCGGTCGTGTTCGCCGAGCGCTACGCGCGCCCGATCCTCCTCGAGGTGATCGCCGCGCGCGACGAGGTCCTGGCCGCGACCGGCACGCCGATGCTCCTGCGGCTCGGGCTCTCGCGCACGTTCGAGAGCGAGGACCACTATCGCGCGCTGGCCGCGGTCGTCGCCGAGCACGCGCGCGCCCTGGTCGGGCTCGACGTGCTCGGCATCGTCGCCGGGCCCGACACCGAGCCGCTTCCCACCGGGCTGGTCGACATCCTCACCGCGCTGCGCGCGCACCTGCCCGATCTCACGATCCACGCGGGCGAGCTCGCCGGCCACGCGTCGGTCGATCGCACGCTCGACGAGCTGGCGCCGCGCGGCATCGGCCACGGCGTGCGCGCGCTGGAGAGCCCGGCCACCCTCGCGCGGCTCGCCCGGGACGGCGTCACGCTCGAGGTCTGTCCGACCAGCAACCGGCTGCTCATCCCCACGGCGCTCGCCGCGCTCGAGCGCGCCCACGGTGGCCACACGCCGCTGCGGGCGCTCCAGGCCGCCGACGTTCACTGCGTGCTCGGCAGCGATGATCCCACCCCGATGGGCACGTCGTTCCGCGCCGAGCTCGACGTCGCCCGGGCCGCCGGGGTCGATCTCGGGCGGCTCGAGGCCGACACGCGCCGCC
>JAPLLF010001173.1 GCA_026387715.1 Pseudomonadota bacterium | reverse complement strand
CGAATCACGCCTTGCCTACGCTGCGGCTCGGCGACTCGAGGCTTACGGTTCTCGTCAGTCATCTCGACGAGAACAAGACCAGCTGCTCAGACTATTTCCGGAACTCGCTTCATTTCCCATTAATCGACACGTCTTCAGTCGCGCCATCTCGCGTGCAAGTGCGTCGAACGAGAAGCCGGGCTGGCGCGTCGTGACGGCCATGGTGTTGGGCTTCGACAGATCGACTCGCGTGTCAGCGTCGTCCCGGCTGGTGTCGATCACGATCGACATGACCCCAAGGGTGTGGTCGTACCGAACGGAGGTGCCGTCCTTGCCGTCGATCTTCGGCGCACCATCGCGCTTTCGTGCGCCGATCGCGACGCGCTCGATCGCGAAGAAGGCCGCGACGGCCTCGTCAAGCGGTCCATGGCTATGGTTGCACGTGTCGCATTCCTCGTTGGTGAAGTCGTGGCGGTTGCCGAGGTTCGCTGGGACCGTGTGGGCCTCCTTTCGGAACGTCTCCTCGGTTTCGTCCTTCAGGCAGAACGTGCATACCCGCGGCACCGCGTGGCCGATATAGGCGGGCGTTGGTGGCCGACCGACCTGCGGGACAAGGACGTCGCGCACGAGGGAGTAGAACGCGTCGAATTGCCGTGGGTCGCCGGTCCACGCGGGATGGTGCGGGTAGATCCGGCCGCGCTTCGGACCGATGCGCTCGACGACCGCCGGCTGGCGGTTCGGTGGTGTCTTGTCGCTCATGGCTGGATGGAACCCGCCAGTATAGCACCTGGAAGATCCCGGGATCGGCACGCCCACCACGACCCACTCGCCCGGATTCCGATCGGCGCTACTCTGGGCGCGATGCGGTTGTTCGAGGACAAGCTTCGCGCTGAGATCGATTCGGCACGGCACGCCGAGTCTACGATCGCGTACCTCGATCGTTCCGGGCGTCGGGTGATGGGCGCGTTGCGCGAGCTCCTCGAGACATGGTTCGCGCGGTACCCGAACGCGCATCGAGCAAACCTGCGGGGGCGTTTGTTCTCGGGCAGGGAGAGCGAGCAGCAGTCTGCGTGGTGGGAACTCTATCTGCATGAGTCCTTCGTGCGCGCCGGATACACGGTACAGGTCTCGCCGGCCACGCCGGACTTCACGATCGAAGGCCCGGGTGGACGATTTCACGTCGAGGCCACCGCGCGGTTCGAAGATCCCGACGCGCAGTCTCGTGAGCGGCGCGAGGAAGCGCTCCGAGATGCTCTCGATCGCACTCCCACCGGCCTGTGGCGGATCGGACTCGAGCTTCTGAGCACCGGCGCGAGTTCTGCGCCCAGCGCGCGGTTGCGTACGCGGATCGCTGGATGGCTGCGCACCTTGGACTTCGACAAGGTCCGTGGCGAGGGCCGCAAGAAGGACCCCAACGGATTCGAGCGGTACCCGCACAAGGTGTTCGTCGATGGTGACTGGGCGGTCGGGATCGAAGCTTGGCCGGTCGGCAAGCTTCGCGATGACGAAGGCCGTGCGCGGGCGATCATGACGTGGGGACCGGGCGAGATGGTCCTGGTGCAGAACGAGGAGCCGCTGCGCACCTCGATCGCGCGGAAGGCAAGCGAATGCCGCGGGCTCGATGCACCGCTGATCATCGCGGTGCTGTTAGCGCGACACTACGGCCACGAGCATCAGGTCGAGAGCGCGCTGTTCGGTGTGGATGGCTTCGAGTATTCGTTCGATCCGGATCGTCTCGCGGTCGACGGCGTGCGTGAGATCCGGTTCCCCGGTGGGCTGTGGTCACCGACAGACGGTGATCCCGATGTGGCTGGCGTTCTCGCCGGCGTTCGCCTGAACCACTTCAACTTCCCGAAGATCGGGCCGACACTCTGGACGAACCCCATCGGCAATCGTTCGTCGCTGGAGATCGCGGCGGAGTTGCCTTGGCAGCGTCGCTGGATCGACGAGCGCGGGCATGCGCACGCCAGCGCGATCCCGGTGCCAGCGGATTTCTTCGGCGTCGATCGTGATTGGCCGGGTACGGAGGACTGACGTGGCGCGGCGCAAGATGCAGCATGGCACGTGCCGGTTGTGCGGCAACGTCGGCGATCTGACGTTCGAGCACATCCCTCCGCAGAAGGCGTTCAACAATCTGCGAACGATCAGTCTGTCCTGGGATCAGGCGATGCGGCTCGGACCGGATGAGCCCGTCAAGGGCAAGGTCGATCAGGGCGGCGTCGGCATGTACACGCTGTGCCCGAGCTGCAACAACAACACAGGCGGCTGGTACGCGCGCGCGCTCGTGACGTGGTGCTACCGAGGTATGGATATTCTCGAGCGGTCCAAGGGAAGCGCGCCCCTCTTCCACATGCGCGGCTGTTATCCGCTGCGCGTACTGAAGGAGATCATGGTCATGTTCTGCTCGGTCAATCCCGAGATGACCGACAAGCAGCCGTGGCTACGCCGGTTGCTCCTCGACACGCACGGGCGTGAATGGGACGTGGGCTGGCGCCTCTTCCTCTACTTCAACGTCGAAGGCAAGCTGCGCTACTCGGGCACATCTGGATCGTTTGACTTCGAGACCGGCGACACGACCGTGATGAGCGAGATCAACTACCCGCCGTTCGGGTACGTGCTCGTGATGGACGGTGCCCCGCCGGACGACCGGCTGACCGAGATCACTCACTTCATCCGCTACGGCTTCGATGAGATGGCCGAGCTCGCGATGCCGATGTCGGTGCTGTCGACGCACAGCAAGTACGCCGGCGATTACCGAACCCGTGACCAGATCTTGCGTGACCGCGAAGCAGGACTGGCTGCGCAGGCCGAGATGCGAGCAGGAGCGACGCGGTGATGGCCGTTCCGATTCGCAGCCTCTTCTATAAGAAACCAGCGATCGAGAACCGATCAATTTCGGGCGGTTACGATCCCATGGAAACTCCGAGGGAAAACTGGTTGCTCGTCGATCAGTTGCCCTGCTATCAAAGGTGTGTGGAGAAGGTTGGTACGCAGCGCAAGGACACGATCTGGACGGCCCCGGCGTCGCAAGACGTTCCGGCGCTCGTGCAGCTCGACATGCGTGCACCGATCGCGGGGGTGAACGCTGCGCGGAAGCGCGCGGCGAACGCGAAGGCGCGCGCGAAGACGGCTCTCGGGTACTACGTGGCGCGCTCCTCGGCCGAGTCGCTGCGCAAGCTCGTCAAGTAACGACTCGTGCACCGACCGCAACCTCTTGGGTTCAGCGCGTTCAGTGCTGCCGGTGATCCACTTGTTGCGATCGAGCGCGAGGTCGAATCGCGGCAGGCCAAGTACCTCCGCTGCTACCTGCACGATCTCGGAGCGCGCTCGGTGGTGATCGAGCCCAACTATTTCGACCGCGATTACCTGTCCGAGTTCGAGGCGTTCTACGCGACGAGCTCCGCGGGCTATCCGAACATCTGCAAGCGCGCGCACTACTTTGGGGCACGCGTGACGCGTGCGATCTTCGCGAAGGCGGCCGGTGGCGACGCGGGGGCGCGAACCCTCGTCGAGGGCTCGTATCTTGGACACGTGATCGTTCGCCCGATTCCTGGCGCACCGATTGGCCGCACGGTCCTCAAGGTCTATCCCGACGCGGTTGGTCTCGCAGACGGTACGCCTCGCATCATGCAGCCGGCGCGCGAGTACGAGGCGCACGTCGCGGGGATGACGCTGAACGTCTCTGGACTAGCGTGGCAACAGCAGGACTCCGCCGTCGGATCGTGCGCGACCGTAGCGCTATGGTCGATGCTGCATTCGAGCGCGTTCGACGATCATCACGCAATTCCGACGACTGCAACCATCACGTCGATGGCGCACTGGTCTGCGCCCACAGGAAATCGGATCTTTCCGGACTCCGGGCTGCACCTCGCGCAGATCCTCGAGGTCATCAAGGGGCACGGACTCGCGCCCGTCATGATCGCGGGCGAGGAAGAAGCGGACGAGTTCTCCCGCCAGCGGTTCTGCACGCTCATCGCGTCCTTCGTTCGCTCTGGCTATCCGGTCCTCGTGAACGGGTGGCTCGAAGAGGAGGAGAACAAGCGCGAAGCTCACACAGTCTGCATCGTCGGGTTCCGCTCGTCGAAGGTGCCCGCGGTCAAAGCCGGTGAATACGCGCTCGCCGACGAGACCATCGATTTCGTCTACGTGCACGACGACAACCTCGGGCCGAACACGCGCTTTCGCGTCAAGGTCACGGGTGGCGCGGTCTCCCTCGTCCCCGAGTCGCCGAAGCCATTGAACGGCAACTGGCCTACCGAGAACCCGACGACGACCTACCACGAGATCATCCCGACCGAGATCGTGGTTGCAGTCCATCAGGAACTGCGAACCGACCCACTGGAACTGCAGCGTGCGGCCGTGAAGTACGCAGCGTGGCTTCCGAACGCGCTCGACCACGAGATCAAGCAGCAGAAGCTCAAGTTCGCCACCGGCATGGTCGTTGGTAGCCGATTCATCCGGCTGCGCCACTACGTCGAGGAGGAGCTTGCCTCCGCGCTACGCGATCGAGATCGCTCCGTGCTCGCCAACGCGAGACTCGCGCTCTGGGAGGACGTCGCCCCGATGAGCCTCCACATCGGCCTTGTTCGCGTGAGCTTGGGTCTCGAGCCGATGATGGACATCCTGTTCGATACCTCGGACAGCGACCGGCACCTTCGCCCCACCGCATACGTCGCGTTCCAGCCGCAAGTCCCTTGGCTCCTTCGGCGATGGGCCAAAGCATCGGGCGAGGAGATCGATCTCGGGAAGCTCGTCCGCGCTTGGTAGGGTCACATCCATGACGAAGATTGGCGGCGAGGGCTGAACGGTGGAGGAGAGCATCGTGTCCCCGCCCGGTCCATCGGTCTTCGAGCTCCTGGGTCGGGTGCGAGAAACCGCCGCCCCGTGGCTCCTTGCGCGAACGGTTGCGCTCATGGTCGAGAAGCCGTTGGGTGTCCTCCGCCCACATGGAACCGGAGTTCTGCTCGCGATCGCTGATGACGTATTCCTGATCTCGGCGGCGCATGTCCTCGCAGAAGCAGCGACGGCGCAGATGTGGATTCATCCCGCCGCGGCCGGCCCGAAGTTATTCCCCCTTGAGGGCGTCGTCGTGAACACGACCGAGAACCGCGGATCCGTCGACTTTGGTTTCGTGCGCCTTGCGGAAGACGTTCGGGTGGAACTCGCAAAGTCCAAACAGTTCGTAAGACTGAGCGAGATCGAGATGAGTCTCGACGATTCAAGTGGCTGGTATGCAGCCTTCGGTTTTCCAGCCGAGATCAACGCTGCATCGACAGGCGGCGGTGTCGCTTCAGCGGCGACCTAAGACAGATCCAATCCGGTCGTGATCGGAGATCCACCACTCGACGCGCGGCGACTTCGTCGGCGGCGGGATACTGATCCACCAGCGCGTTAGATCGGCAGTGCGCGGCCGCCTTCGTGGGGCTC
>JAPLLF010001250.1 GCA_026387715.1 Pseudomonadota bacterium | reverse complement strand
GTGCCGGCCGGATCGGCCGTGGCGCGCCCGCGGCGATCGAGATTCCCCCCGATCGGTTGTTCCGGCACGACGTCGAGCTGCAGGCGATCACGGCCTCCCCGGACGCCAAGGACGTGGTCGATGGCGTCGGTGGGCTGGTCGTGTGCTCCCGCGATCAGGCGATCACCGGGGCGGTGTTCAAGCTCGCCGGCATGGCGGAGCAGGTGCGTCTGGCGTTCCCGACGACGTGGTCGCCGTACGATCTCGACTGCGACGATCACGACGTCCAGTTCCAGAACGACTGCAACGATCTGTCGACGCTGTTCAATCCCGACGAGCTCACCGAGACCTGCGACTCGCCGGACTTCAACTGCGATCACCTGGCGACCGACTCGACGACCTCGTGCGTCGTCGTCGATCCCAACGACCCAAGCAACACGGCGTGTATCGGCGCATCGAGTTGCAGCTCCGCCGGTGCGTGCGTCCCGATCACCTCCGACGGGGCGTGTCGCTGCATCGTCGACACCTGCGAGGTGGCGACCTGCTCGATCGCGTACATGAGCACGGGCGCCGGCGCGGTCAATCCGTGCGCGCCTGCCGGCACGGGGCGGCACCTGTGTAGCGACGCCGAGAAGCCCTGCAAGTTCACGATCCTCAGCCTCGCCACGGTGCTCCTGATTCGCGCGATCCCCGCGACGAATCTCCCGCTCACGGCGGGGCAGGTGTTCGGCGAGGTCGACGTCGAGCGCGTGTCGGCCAGCGGGACGACCCACCTGCTCCTCACGATCGGCATGGACGCCGACGCCTCCCCGCAGTGCGTCCCCAACAGCTTCGATCCGTCAACCTCGACGATGGTGTGCCAATGAAGCGATCCCTCACCCTGGCCATGCTCGTCACCTCCCTCGCGGGGTGCGGCGGCGACGAGCAAGGCGCCGTGATCACCCTCCACGGCGACGTGGTCGGGGTGACGCGCATCGAGATCGTGCTCGCGAGCCCGGACCAGACGCTCGTCGCCATCCCGCAGCGTACGACCGAGGTGATGTTCCCTGGCTCGTCGCCGTCCGAGCCGGTCGATTACTACAAGCAACAGAGCACGACCAAGGCCATCGACGTCACCTCGCTCGAGGGGTTCCAGGTCCGCATCGAGCCCGACCTCGCCGGGGCGACGTACATCCCGTTCGTGCTCGTGTTCGCCGGCGACACGCTCGCCGCGATCGGCCGCATCGGCGACGCCCCGATGCCGATCACGATCCCCAGCGATCGGATCGAGCGCTACGACGTGGTCGTCGATCCGATGGCGCTCGTCGACGCGACGCCGATCGTCGCGGGCCACGCGAAGGTCGCCAGCTGCGCCGGCTCGGTCGCGGGCTACGCGTTTCGGTTCGCCACCGGCAACCAGCGGCGGCTCGTGATCGCCCAGGGTGACGCGATCGACGCGACCCAGCAGCCGTTCGACCTCGACTGCGATGGCAACGCCGCGGACGACCTGGTCGTCGACTGCGACGACCTCACCGACGCCTACCGGGCCGAGGCCCCGGAGGCGTGCGGGTCGGCGTTCGACTTCAACTGCGATAGCCACGTCCAGACCAGGCGCGCGTGCGCGTTCGGCGGGCCCAATGGGCAGGCGTGCACGGGCAAGGAGGCGTGCGATGGCTCCACGCCGTGCGTCGCCGACAACACCGACGAGATCGCGTGCGCGTGCGTGCTCGGACGCTGCAACGTGTGCGTGCTCGAGGGCGTGCCTTCGATGGTGGACCCGGCGACGCTGGACCCCTGTCTGCCGGCCACGGCGAACCTGGGCAAGCTGTGCACGAGCCCCACCGGCTGCAAGCTGACGGTGTCGGGCCCGCTGGGCTGGGAGGTCGGGTTCGTGGTCGGGGGTGTCGCGTCGACGCAGATCACCATCACCGCCGACACCGACGTCATCCTCGGGGCGACGTCCGTGCAAGCCCTCCTCACCCAGACCCCCGGCCAGATCTACGGGCCGATCGACGTGACGATCGAGAGCGGCCAGAGCGGCATGCCCGTCATCATCGATCGGTTCTATCGGCTTGCGCTCGAGGCCCCCGGCGCGTTCCGTGCGGCCTGCGATCCCGGCGTCGTCGCGGAGACGATGAAGATGAACTGCGACACGGTGCTCCCGGCGTTGTAGCGTTCGGCGTGGCTTCGAACATCGACGTCGGAC
>JAPLLF010000098.1 GCA_026387715.1 Pseudomonadota bacterium | reverse complement strand
CGGACTGTCATCCGAGGCCCTCGATCTTTTTCGGCGTCCTCGCGAATCGATCCTAACGGCGAGATCCTCGACGGCGCGACTATCCCGCCGCTCGGCGACCCCAACCGTCAAAACGCGACGGGATCAGGCTGCCATCAACAATGCGACGACCAACGCGTTCCTCTACTGCCTCGCGGTCGCCGCGCAGCGCTTTCGCATCGAGGTGCTGCTCACCCTGGCCGAATCAAACCATCACCACACCGTGTTCTTCGACCGCTACGGGAAGTGCCCGGCGTTCGTCGAGTACTTCCACAAGCTGTTCGCGCGTAGTCAGAACGCTCTGCGGGGTCGGTGGGAGAACTTCTGGGCTGCCGGCGAGCCGTGCATCACCCGCCTGCTCGATCCCGACACGGTGATCGACAAGCTCGTCCACACCGCGACCAACCCGGTCAAGGATCGACTGGTCGAACGGGCCGATGCCCGAATCGGCAACGCTCGCGATGACGATCACACCGGAGCTCGGCGAGCGCGCGGATGTGCTCGCCACGGTCCGCGCGTGGGTGGAGGCGGGCGAGCGTGAGGTCGGCGAGCAACGCGAGCGGACCGGCGCGCGGGTGCTCGGGCGTCGCGGGGTACTCGAGCAGTCGTGGAGGAACTCGCCGATGTCGATCGATCCCCGGCGCAACCTGCGCCCGCGGTTCGCGGGCGGAGTGGTTGCGCGGGTGACGGCGCTGCTCGCGCACCGGGAATTCCTCGCAGCGTATCGCGGCGCACGCACACGTTGGCTCCTGCGCCAGGAGGCGATGTTTCCGCATGGCACCTACTGGCTCGCGAGGTTCGCGGGCGTCCCCGTTGCTCCGTCCTGAATGACCTCCGCTTGACCGCGATCTCCTGCACGACCGCAACGCTCGGATGCGCTCACCGCTCCGTGCGTCGCTGCTGCATTCCGGATCTGCCAGATCTGATCCCGCGGCGCGGAAGCTGCGCTCACACGCGGGTCGACTTCGCGTGGTCGGGGATGCTCCGCGCGACTACGCGGTGACGGCACAAACCCCGTTTGGGTTCTCCGTCTCCGTTTCGGTGACGGCACAAACCCCGTTTGGGTTCTCCGGGACATGGTCCGCGCGACTACGCGGTGACGGCACAAACCCCGTTTGGGTTCTCCGTCTCCGTTTCGGTGACGGCACAAACCCCGTTTGGGTTCTCCGGGACAGGTTCACTACGCGGTGACGGCACAAACCCCGTTTGGGTTCTCCGTCTCCGTTTGGGTTCTCCGTCTCCGCGCGCGTGGTCGGGGATGCTCCGCGCGACTACGCGGTGACGGCACAAACCCCGTTTGGGTTATCCGCGTTTGCGCCTGGGTTCTCCGCGTTTGCGCTACGCGTTGCTGCCGCGCGACTTCGGCGGCATCGGAATGAACCTCGACACCCGGCGCTGGTAGTCCCGGTACGCGTCGCCCTTGCTGCGAATCGCCTGCGCCTCCGTCGGAGGAATGCCCGTGACGCCGAAGATCGAGCCCACGATGATCGCCTGGCCGACGATCGCGATCAGCCCCCACGGCGCGAACGCCAGGCCGTACACCGCATAGCCGATCCACACGCACCACTCGAAGAAGTAGTTGGGATGCGCCGCCGAGAACGCGCAGCCAGCCGTGGGTCGGGGCCATCGTGAACGGCACGACGAAGGCGAGGGTGAGGACCGCGACGAGCAACGCCTGCGCCTGGAAGAACACGAAGAACGCGCGATCGGCGTGCGGCGACCAGCGCCGCCGCAGCTCCGCGTAGCGTCCCTCCTCGGGCTTGGTCACGACGCCGCGGGCGAGGAGGTAGCCCGACAGGCGGACGCTCCACGCGATCACCATCACGGCGATCGGGGCGACCTCCAGGAGGGGGCGATCGGTGAGCACGAGGAACGCGCTCGCGATCACCGCGAACGCGGCGGCCCAGCCGACATCGACGATGCCGGCGTTGCGGATGCGCACGCTGATCCGCCACAGCACGAGCTGCCCGAGCGCGGCGATGCCCCACGCGACCGCGAGCAACCCGAGGATCGTCACGTGGTGCCGAACCGCTGGCGGATCATCGCGGCGCGATAGCCGAAGATCCGGCGCAGCTGCCCGGCGACGACGAGCTTGTTGGCGATCGCGCCGAGCACCCCGAGCGGGGGCGCGTAGTAGATGCGATCCTCCATCACTGTCCGATCGCCGTCCTGGTGGAAGCGATGCTCGTGCCACCACGCACGATAGGGGCCGCGGTGCTGAGCGTCGACGAACATCGCGTCGACATCGTCGCGCGCATCCGACGGCGTCGTCCACTGTTCGATCACCGTGCGCCAGCGCGCGGGGACGCCGAGGATCCGGAGCCGGTAGTCGATCACCGCGTCCTTGGCCATGGCGATCGGGGTCGGCGTCTCGATGACGAACGCCATGCCGGGCGGGGTGAGGAGCTGGAGGTTCTCGGCGGACGCGAAGAACGCGAAGACCCGCGCGAGCGGGGCCGCGATCTCGCTGCGCGCGACGAGCACGTAGCGCGGCTTGCGCGCCAGCACGTAGCTCGAGGTGGGGGCCTCGTCGGCGCGCAGCCGGCGCATGGCGATCCCGGTCGACGCCGTCAGATCCTGCAGCGCGGCGTCGAGCTCCGGGTAGCGAAAAACGAACCCGCTCGCGAGGAGGGCCTCGGACACCGCGCGCTGGCTCGCGGTGAGCACGGTGGCCGCCTCGCCGAGCAGGAGCCGGAGCGCGAAGCCGGGCGCGGGCGCGATCGCCGGACGGCCGACGGCGCGTCCGATCGCCTGGGCGAACGCGCGCTGGCGCACGGGCGCGGGCGCGACGAGGTTGACGGGACCCGCGAGCGTCGGGGTCACCATCGCGTGGACCAGGCCATCGACGAGATCGTCGACGTGGATCCATGGCATCCACTGCACGCCACCGGCGATCGGCCCACCGAGCATCCACTTCGTCAGCGGCACCAGCTTGGCGAGCGCGCCGCCCTCGCGGCCCAGGACGACGCCGATCCGCACGACGACCACGCGGGTCACGGCCCGCGCGTTGAGGGCGACCTCTTCCCAGGATCGGCAGAGCTCGGCGGCGAAGCCCTGACCGTGCGCGGCCGTCTCGGGGAGGAGCTCGTCGCCACGCGTCCCGTACCAGCCGACCGCGCTCGCCGAGATGAGCGTCGGGGCACGCCCGGTGGCGGCGGCCGCGCGGATCGCCGCGACGACGGCGCGCGTCGGGCCGAGCCGGCTCTCGATCAGCGTGGCCTTGCGGCGCCGGGTCCAGCGGCCGCGGAGGATGCCGCCGACGATCGGTTCGCCGGCCAGGTTGACGACGGCATCGGCGGCGGCGACCGCCCGCTTTAGCGCGTCGGGGTCGTCGGTGCGGATCACGTCGCAGTCGGGCCCGAGCACGCGGCGCGCGCGGTCGGGATCGCGGACCCACGCGGTCACGTGATGGCCGTCGCGCGCGAGCCGGAGCGTCAGCGCGCGCCCGATGAACCCCGTCGCCCCGGTGACGACGACGCGCATGGTCACGCGCACCCCGCCAGCGCCGAGCGCAGCTGGCTGCGGGCGCGGTGGGCGCGGATCTTCACGTTCGCGACGGAGATGTTGAGCCGCTTGGCGGTCTCGGGCTCGTTCGCGTCGGCGCGCGCGACGATCACGTCGCGATACTTCGGCTCGAGGCGGGCCACCGCGAGTCGCACCACGTCGGCGGTCTCGGCGTCGGCGAGGGACGCCTCGGGCGACTTCGCGTCGTCGGCGACGTCGAGCATGTAGCCGTCGTTGGCGGCGAGCAGCTCGCGCGACCGCTTCTTCTTGCGGAGGTACCCCAGGGCGGTGGTCGACGCGATCCGGTAGAGCCACGTCCGGTACTTCGAGTCACCACGGAAGGAGGCGCGGTGGCGATACGCCAGCAGGAGCGCCTCCTGGGCGACATCCTCCGCGTCGTCCGCGCCGACGATCCGGGACGCGACCGCGTAGACCCAGCCACGATCTTCCGTTCCAAACGTCACCTGCTCACGAATCCGCTCGCTGGACGAATAAACGTTCATATCGTTCATATCGTCCATATTGGACGTTAATTCGTTCATGTCAACGGCAAATCGGTCACTCCCGCGATAACCTGGAGTAACTTCTAGTAACCCCACGGCATCTGGTCCTGACCATGCGTCTCCTATCCCCCCGCGATCTGGCCGAGGCCCTCGGCGTGAGCGAGTCGTCGCTCAAGCGGTGGGTCGACTCAGGGCGGATCACGGCGACGCGGACCGACGGCGGCCACCGGAAGATCCGCCTGTCCGAGGCGGTGCGGTTCATCCGCGAGTCCGGGAGCCCGATCGTGCACCCCGAGCTCCTCGACATGCCCGAGGTCGCGGCCGCGGCCCTGCATTCGACGAGCGAGGACCGGCTGCTGCGCTACCTCGAGGAGG
>JAPLLF010000533.1 GCA_026387715.1 Pseudomonadota bacterium | reverse complement strand
CATGTCGGTCGGGAACCCGGGGTGAGGCTGGGTGATGATGTCGACCCCCTTGAGATCGGCGTTGCCCCGCACCCGCAGCCCGCCCGCCTCGGCCGTCACGTGCGCCCCCGCGGCGCGCAGCTTCGCGATCACGGCGTCGAGGTGTTCGGGGCGCGCGCCGACCAGCAGGCAGTCACCCTTCGTGATCGCGGCGGCGACGGCGAACGTCCCGGCCTCGATCCGATCCGGCATGATGGCGTGCTCGATCGGGTGCAGCTCGTCGACGCCCTCGATCGTGATGATCGGCGTCCCGGCGCCCTGGATCCGCGCGCCCATCTTGTTGAGCACGAGCGCGAGCTCCTCGACCTCCGGCTCGCGCGCGGCGTTCTCGATGACCGTGCGCCCCTTGGCGAGCGTCGCCGCCATGATGAGGTTCTCGCAGCCGGTCACGGTCGGCATGTCGAGGACGATCGTCGCGCCCTTGAGGCGCTTGGCCTCGACCTCGACGTAGCCGTGATCGAGGGTGACCTTGGCGCCCATCGCGCGCAGGCCCTTGAGGTGCTGGTCGATCGGCCGCGCCCCGATCGCGCAGCCGCCCGGCTGCGACACGCGTGCGCGCCCGTACCGCGCGACGAGCGGGCCCATCACGAGGAAGCTCGCGCGCATCGTCTTCACGAGGTCGTACGGCGCCTCGAGCTTGGGCTTCTTCTTGCCGCTCGGCGGCGCGATGGTCAGCGTCGTCTTGTCGGTGGCGTCCACCGTCCAGCCGAGCGTGCGCAGGAGCTTGGCCATCGTCGTGACGTCCGCCAGCTGCGGCACGTTCGTGAACGTGGACGCGCCGCTCGGCAACAACGCGGCCGCGAGGATCGGCAGGGCCGCGTTCTTCGCACCGCTGATCGGAATCTCACCCACGAGGCGGTTGCCGCCTTCGACGACGATCTTGTCCATCTGTCCCTCGCGTCTACCACAACGCCCCGGGATCGCGCGTCATTTCCGGGTGCGACGATTCACCGAACGTCGACGGCGATCTCCCCGGCGGCGAGCGACACGTCGATGACCCCGGCCCTGTCGACGCCGAACGCGCCGAACGCCACGTCCTCGAGATGGCGGGTCAGCGTCGACGCCAGCCCGCGCGCCCCGGTCTCGCGCTTGATCGCGTTGGCGACGATGTGGTCGAGGACCTCCCCGTCGATCCGGAGGTCGAAGCCCTCGAGCTTGAACTCGCGGGTCATCCGTCGAGCGCGCGGAACGGCACCACGCGGGTGAACCGGGCGACGAGCTCGGGCAGGAAGCCGTACGCCTGGAAGTTGGCCACGTTCTCGACCTGGTCGGCGGAGAAGTCGACGGCGATCGCGTCCGCGTCGAAGGTGTCGCCGACCTGATCGCGGCCGAACCCGATCTGATCGCGCATCGCGCGTCGATGCGCGATCTGCTGGAACCCGGAGAACGCGCCCGCGCCGATGAACGCGATGTCCGCGGTCGACATCACGACGTGATCGGCCGCCGAGCTGTGCGAGAGGTCGAGCGGGACGAGGACCTCGCTCGCCTCGAGCATCTTGAGCAGCTCGCGCTGCACACCCATGCCGGTGACGTCCTTGGTGGTGCCGGCCCCCGCGAACACCGCGTTGTTCTGCCCCGAGGCGATCTTGTCGAACTCGTCGAGGCAGACGATCCCGATCGACGCGAGCATCGGGTTCTCGTCGGCGGCGTGCAGCAGCCGCGTGAGGATGGTCGACGGATCCTGGCCGACGTAGCCGGTCTCGGAGTAGGTCGTGATGTCGACGAGCGCGGTCGGCAACTTGAGGATCTTGCCGAACAGCGACTCGACGAGGAACGTCTTGCCCGAGCCGGTCGGCCCGACGAACAGGAAGTTCGACTTGCGGGGCAGCTCCGCGCGGTCGATGCCCTCGACGTAGATCCGCTTGACGCGCCGGATGTGCCGATAGGCCATCAGGCACAACGCGCGCCGGGCCTGATCCTGGCCGCGGTAGCCGAGGTCGTGCAGCGCCACGAACATCGCCTGCGGTGACGGGATCGGCAGCTCCCGCACGTACTTGATGAAGTGCTCGAGTCCCTGCTTGCGGACCTTGCGGTTCGGTTCCACGGGTCGGGTGATCGTAGCACCACGGGCTCCCTCCGCGGCGCGATTGGCCTATGCTCGGGGCGGGTGTCTACCTCGTCGAGCCTCGTCCCCGCGTTCCTCGCCGCCGTCACGCCGCAGGTCAAGTCGACCCTCGCCAGTCTCGGCGACCTCGATCACCGGCTGTGGACCATCGTCGCCGAGGGCCGCGCCGCCTGGCCCGACATCACCGTCGACGCGAAGGTCATCGTCGAGTTCATCGCGCGCCACGTATCGAGCGAGCTCGCGGACGCGGCGCTCGACGGGCTCCGCCCCGCGGACCTCTACCTGGCGTGCGCGTGCGCGCAGGGGATGCACGTCGCGATCGTCGCGTTCGATCGCGACTACATGAAGGAGGTCGACATCGCCCTCGCCCGGATGCGCATCAACGGCGCGCGGCTCGCCGACGTCAAGCAGCTCGTGCGGCAGCGCCTGTTCGTCGGCGGCGGCACCGCGGGCACGCCCACGTCGGCCGGCAAGATCGCCGAGTACGGCGGGCGCGGCGACCTCCGACGCTGGGTGCGGTCGGTCGCGGTGCGGACGTGCCTCAACGACCTCCGCAAGGGCAAGCGCGAGATCCTCGTCGACGACGATCACCTGATCGCGCAGCACGCGATCGCGACCGACGATCCCGAGATCGAGTACATGAAGCGGACGTACGCGGGCGAGTTCAAGGCCGCGTTCGGCGACGCGCTCAAGCAGCTCGGCGCCCGCGAGCAGACGCTGCTCCGCTACCACCACGTCGACGGCCTCAACATCGACGAGATCGGCGCGATCTATCGCGTCCACCGCGTCACCGCGTTTCGCTGGCTCGAGAAGGCCAAGGAGCTGCTCGTCAAGTCGACGCTCGAGCTGTTGCGCGAGCGGCTGAAGCTGCCGGCGAACGAGCTCGACAGCATCATGCGCATGATCCGCAGCCAGATCCACCTGTCGCTCGTGCGCGTGCTCGGCGGCCCCGCCGACAACGTCGCCGAGGACGCCATCGAGCTGGATCCGTCCGAGATCGAAGAGATCGACGCGTGAAGTCGCTCCGCGTCGCGGAGCTGGCGATCGCGGCGGTCGTGATCGCGGTGGTCGCGATGCTGATCGTGCCGCTGCCGACGCCGCTGCTCGACGTCCTCCTGGCCCTCAACATCGCGTTCGGCGTCGCCCTGCTGATGGCCGCGCTGTTCACCCAGCGGCCGCTCGGGTTCGCCTCGTTCCCGACGCTGCTCGTCGTGACGACGCTGTTTCGCGTCGGCCTCGAGGTCAGCACGACCCGCGCGATCCTCGCGCACGCCGACGCCGGTGAGGTGGTCGCGGCGTTCGGGGGCTCGGTGGTCGCGGGCAGCCTCGTCGTCGGCCTCGTGGTGTTCGCGGTGATCACGATCGTGCAGCTGATCGTCGTCGCGCGCGGCGCCGAGCGCGTGGCCGAGGTCGCCGCGCGGTTCGCGCTCGACGCCATGCCCGGCAAGCAGCTGGCGATCGATGCCGAGCAGCGCAGCGGCGCGATCGACGCCGAGACCGCACGCGGGCGGCGCGCGCAGCTCGAGCGCGAGTCGCAGCTCTACGGCGCGATGGACGGCGCGATGCGGTTCGTCAAGGGCGACGCGATCGCCGCCATCGTGATCGTCGTCATCAACCTGATCGGCGGCATGATCATCGGCGTCGGCAACCGCGGCATGTCGGCCGGCGCGGCGGCGCAGACCTACGCGCTGCTGTCGATCGGCGAGGGCCTCGTCGCGCAGATCCCGTCGTTGCTCGTCGCCGTCGCGTCCGGTCTCCTGGTGACGCGCGTCGCGTCGACCGGCGATCGCGCGCTCGGCAGCGACCTCGGCGAGCAGCTCGGCGGCTCGCCCCGCGCGCTCGGGGCCGTCGCGATCCTGCTCCTCGGCCTCGGCCTCGTGCCCGGCATGCCGCTCGTCCCGTTCGCGCTGCTCGGCTCGATCGCCGCCGTCCTCGCCGGCGTGGTCTGGCGACGCGCGCTGCCCACGACCTCGCTCGACGAGCTCGGCGCGCCGACCACCGGCGCGCGCCTCGCGCTCGTCCTGCCAGCCACGCTCGCCCGCGATCGCACCGCGCTCCACGCGACGCTCGCCAGGCTCCGCGCGGACGCCGAGGCGCGCTTCGGCTTCCCGCCACCGCCGTTCGCGATCACCATCGGGCCGGAGCACGAGGGTACGCTCGCGCTCGACGGCACCCCGATCGCGTGGTTCACCAGGCTCGACGCCCTGCCCGCGGCGCTCGCGACCGCGATGCCGGAGCTCGTATCGATCGATCTCACCGCGACGCTCGTCGAGCGCGCGGCGCTCCACGCGCCGATCGTCGTCCGCGAGGTCGTGCCGCGCGTCGTCGCGTTGCCCGTGCTCGCCCAGGTGCTGCGGCAGCTCGCGCGCGAGCAGGTCCCGATCGACGACCTCGCCGCGATCCTCGAGGCGATCGCGACCGCCCCCGCGAACGCCGACGTCCCCACGCTCGTCGAGCACCTGCGCGGCCAGCTCCGCCGCCAGATCAGCGCGCGGTGGGCGCCGCGCGGCCAGCTCGCGGTCTACACGATCGACGCGATGATCGAGGACGCGCTGCGCAGCGCGATCGATCGCCGCGACGGCGCGCAGATCCTCGCGCTCGAACCGGCGATCGCGCAGGACATCGTCGCCGCGGCGCGCAAGCAGCTCGGCGATGCCCCCGCGGTGATCCTCGCGAGCGGTGACATCCGCCGCCACCTGCGCGCGCTGCTCGAGCCGTCGCTGCCCGACGTCGCGATCCTCGCCGCGCACGAGCTCGCGCCCGGCACGTCGGTGCGAACGTCGGGTCGCATCGAGGTGTGAGGCGGATCGGCGCCAGCGTCGCGACGCTCGTGGTGGGTTTCGCCGGATCGGCCGCCAGCGAGCCCCGCGCCGTGCACGGCAGCGTGGGCGGCGGCGGCGCCCTCTTGTTCGCGGGCGAGGACGGCGGCGCGCGGCTACGCGTCGAGGGCGAGGTCGACGTCGAGCCCGGTGGCTGGGCGGGACGGTTCGGCGGCCTGCTCGCGCTGCGCGCCGCCGACCGCACCCACCACGGGCTGCTCGTCGCCGGCCTGATGTTCGAGGCGGCCGCGGCGCGACCGCGCCTCGTGCTCGGGCTCCACGCCGATCTCGGGATCGATCTCGACGTGGTCGCGCCGGTCGTCGGCGGCGGCCTGCGCGCGACGGTCGCGATCTGGCGCTCGCTCGGCGTCGCGATCGACACCGGCGCGCACCTCGTCGTCGACGGCATCGCGGACACGCGCCTCGTGTTCGGGAGCTCGACGAGCGTCGTCGTGCGCTGGTGAGGCTCAGTGGGGCTGCACGCAGACCGGCTCGATCCGCGACGTGAACGGATGCGGCGTGGGGCTCAGCCCGAACCGCCAGCCACACCGCGTCGCCGTGATCTCGCCCCGGGCCGGATCGACGCGGGCCAGCCCACCAGCGCTGATCAGCGCGAGCGTGCCGTCGTCTAGCCAGTGGGCCTCGGTCGTGCCGCTGATCGCGAGCTGCCACTGCGGCTTGCCGTCGAGATCGACCAGCGACACGCCGCGGCTGGTGAGCAACACGACGCGGGTCCCCTTCGGATCGGGCCACACCGTCGTCGTGCCCTCGGTGGGGAGCGTGCCGAGCTGCTTGCCCTGGGCGTACACCGCGAGCGTGAGCTTCTGATCCGCGCCGTTCTGCCACACGAACGCGTGCCCCGCGCGATCGGACCCGGCCAGCGAGCCATCGACGATCACGCTCGGGCCGCTGTCGACGGTCGTCGGCGAGCTCGCCCACCGGAGGGTCGTGCGATCGCGCATCTGCACCGACAGCAGCTGCGTGCCGCCCGCGAGCGACGGCGCGATCGGGATCAGCTCGCGCTGCTCGAACCCGTTCGGCTTCGCGAGCGTGACGAGCTTGTCGAGCGCGAGCTTCGTCGGGTTCCAGCGCGCGATCTCGGGCGCATCCCCGAGGGAGAACGTCACGAGCTTGGTCTCGGGCTCGTACATCACCAGCGGCGCGACCGGCAGCCCGGCGCGCAGCTCCTTGCGGGTGTTGGCGGCGATGTCGACGATCGCGATCGCGGTCTTGCCATCTCCGAGCCCGGAGGTCTCGACGAGCCACCGGGTCCCCTCGAGCCAGTGCACGCCCGCGATGGTCGACTGGCTCGGCACCAGCGCGCTCGGGGCTGCGACCTCGTGCAGCTCGCGATCGAGGAGCGCGAAGCTCTCGCCGAGCCCCACGAGCAGCTGCCCTCCCGTCCCGACGGCGGCGACCTGCGGCGACTCGAGGCCGTACCCGAGGTACTTCGTCTCGCGGGGCGTCGCGACGGCGAGCTCGTCGTTGCGTGGCGCGATCACGTGACCACCGCCGACGCCGAACGACGCGCGGATGGGATTGGTGAACGGCTCGAACTCGAGCGCGGGATCCGGCGGCTTCGCGGCCGTCAGATCCGCCCACTCGAACGCGGCCGGCTGGATCAGCGACACGTGCTCCTCGTCGACGAACGCGAGGTTCGTCGCAAACCGGATCACCTGGTGGGCGATCGGCTTCTGCGACGCGAGATCCCAGACGAGCAGCTGGACGGTCGTCTTGGCCTTGTCGGTGACCAGCGCGCCGAGCCGCTTGCCGCTCGGCGACAGCGCGACGAGCGTGCCGAGGTCACCCGCGAGCTCGATGCGTGGCCCCCAGGTCAGCGTCGCGCCGACCACCAGCGGCCGCGGCCGGTGACGCACCGTGGTGTCGTTCGCGGTCTCGACGATCGCGACGACCTTCGTATCGGTGGTGAGCAGCGTCGTGACGCGCTCGCCGGGCTCGGTCGCGAGCTGCGCGCGCACGGCGCCGTCGGGATCGAGCAGGACGACGATCTGATCGGCCCGCCAGGCGAGCACGCGCCCGTCGACGATCACGGCGCCGAGGTAGCCCGGATCCGGCGCGATCGTGGCGCGCTGCCGCGTGCGCCCGTCGGGATCGAGCGTCGCGATCACGAGCCCGCCGACGTCGTCGACGACGACCGCGAGGAAGCCATCGCCGAGCCGCCCGAGCGCGAGCGCCTTGGGGTGCACCAGCTCGACGACGCGGGGCTCGACGCTGCCATCCAGCTTCGGCCACAAGCGCAGCCCATCGATGTCGTCGACGGACAGCGCCGCGGTGCCATCGGCGGTCACCGCCACCAGCTTGATCACGCCCGCGTGGGGCGACTCGATCATCGGGCGCAGCGGGAACTTCTTGACGATCGCGGTGGTCGTCACACCTCGGGGTGTGACGACGGGCGCGACGGCCGGCACCCCGGCGTCCGGCGGCACGCGCTTCGGCGGCTGCGCGGTCGTCGGACGCGGCGTGGGGGAGCTGCAGGCGGCGAGCAGCACGAGCGTGAGCGCGATCCTCATGGTTGTTCGTCCTCTTCGCACACGGTGGTCGATCCGTACGTGCTGGCGTCGGGCTGATCGGCGGAGAGCCCGAACCTCCAGCCGCACACCGCGGCGGTGCGCGTGCC
This sequence comes from Pseudomonadota bacterium, assembly GCA_026387715.1. Taxonomy (GTDB): domain Bacteria; phylum Myxococcota_A; class Polyangia; order Haliangiales; family Haliangiaceae; genus JABFXX01. The sequence continues at coordinate 283 of JAPLLF010000533.1, read as the reverse complement.
GGTCCTGGCGTCGAGCGCGATGAGCCCACCCTGCGTTCCGATCATCACGCCATCGTCGCCCGTGAACACCGCGTTGTAGGGGCGCCAGACCGCAAATTTCCACCGGCGCGCACCGGTCGCGGTGTCGAACGCGACGACCTCGTGGGGGCCGACGATAGCAACCACCGATCCATCGCCCGCGACGCCGCCGGTCCCGGTCAGCTCCACCGGGGCCGTCGGGATCGCCACCCCATCCTCGATCCGCCCAGCGTCAAGCTGCCATCGGGGGCCACGGTGACGACGT
>JAPLLF010001074.1 GCA_026387715.1 Pseudomonadota bacterium | reverse complement strand
GCGACGCTGCCGCGGCACCTGTCGATGACCTCCGATCCGGTGAGCGCGGCGCTGCGCGCGCTCCCGGCCAACCTCGATGCGGAGGTCCGCGACCTGTGCAACCGCTCGGCGGCGATCTGGTCGACGGCGAGCGCGCAGCTCGACGCGACCAACCAGGCGCTCGTGCGCGACGGCGTGCTCAAGGCCCTCGAGGTCGCGACCCGGAGCGCGCAGACCAAGCTGACCGGCGCGGGCGATGCCGAGCTGGTGACCCGCATGGCCGAGCTCGACAAGCGTATCGCCACGGCGACCGACGACGAGGTGAAGACGCAGTACCAGGCGGCCCGCGCGGCGCTCGAGGATCAGAAGCGCTACCGCGACCGCATCGGCCAGAACCGCGAGCGGCTCGTCGCGCGCCTGCACAACCACGTCGCGGCGCTCGAGAAGTTCCAGCTCGCCGCGACCGGCCTCGAGTCGTCCCGTGCGTCGACCGCGCCGGAGGTCAAGCAACTCGAGGAGCTGTCGCAGGACGTCGCCGCCAGTGGCGAGGCCCTCGCGGAGGTCGAGCTCGGCACGTCGCCGGCTGCGGCTTCAGCTTCGACCGCGTCGAACTGAAACCTCCCCGACCTCGTCGGGCACAGTCACCGGGAGCCCCTGCAAAGGGCTCCCGTTGCCACGTTTCGGCGGGGTGAATAGATCCGGCAGGTTCCCGTCGACTACACTGACCGCTGCCCCCGAGGAGATTCATGCGCGCACTGCTCTTTGCCTTCGCCCTGATGTTCGTCGCCGCGCCCGCGTTGGCGGACGACGCGGATGCCTATTACAAGCAAGGCCTCGCCTACAAACAGCAGGGCAAGGTCGACGACGCGATCAAGGCGTTGCAGTCGGCGGTCGAGAAGAACCCGAACCACGGCATGGCGTGGGCCTCGCTGGGCAACCTGTTCAAGACCAAGGGTGACATCCCCAAGGCGGTCGACGCGTACGAGCACGCCGTCACCCAGATCAAGAAGGATCCCGTCCTGTGGTCGAACCTCGGGATGGCCTACTACCGCAACAAGCAGGTCGACAAGTCGCTGACCGCGCTGTCGACCGCGGCGGGCCTCGATCCGAAGAGCGCGGAGATCCGCGCGAACCTCGGCACCGTGAAGCGCCAGAAGGGCGACAACAAGGGTGCGATCGTGGATCTCGAGGCAGCGACCAAGCTCAAGCCCGACGATGCCGCGTACTGGTCGAACCTCGGCGTCGCCTATCGCGCGGACAAGCGCATGGACGACGCGATCAAGGCGCTCGAGAAGGCGACGACGCTCGCGCCGAATGACCCGGGCTTCGCCTTCAACCTCGCGGTGGCCTACCGGTGGAAGGTCGAGAAGGAGCCGGACTTCCTGACCAAGACGATCGCGGCCTACGAGCGCGCGACGAGCCTGGACCCCGCGAACCAGGAGGCCTGGTTCGATCTCGGCCACATGTACAAGCTCGATCACCAGAACGACAAGGCGATCGCGGCGCTCCAGAAGTACCTCGAGCTGTCGAAGGGCAAGGACCCGGCGAGCGCGAAGAAGGCCGAGGAGGAGATCGGCGCGATGGGTGGCGACGCCAAGAAGCCCGAGCCGAAGAAGCCGGAGCCGAAGACGCCGAAGGCGCCGAAGTCCAAATAAGCAGCCTCCTGCGCCGCGTCGCCGGCGCCAGGTAGCGGGTTTCCATACCAGATCGAGGTGGTAGGCTTTTCCGGTGCGGATCAGCTGGCTCACCGCGGAAGAGGTCGCCGCGGCGCGCAAGGCGCTGACCGCCAACGGCGCGACCTGGAGCAATCACTTCACGTCCACGACGTTCACGCCGCCGCCGATCCCGACCGACGTCGAGGTGTTCGACTGGGCGAACGTCGTCGAGCACGTCGCGCGCGCCGAGCGCGTGTCGGAGGTCGTGCGCGATCGCAGCCTCGCGCACGCGCGGCTGTCGTTCGGCGACTCGGGCGTGGCGATCGAGGCCGCGACCCTGGCGTCGGCCGCGCACGAGGACGAGACGCTGGGGCTCGACGAGGTGCTCGGCGTGCTCGGGTCGCCGATCGACGGCTACGTGTTCTACGCGCCGTTCCTCGAGCTCGCGATGTCGTTCGTGCGCGTCGATCCCAGCGAGCGCGATCGCGTCATCGCCGTCTACGAGGCGTTCGTCGACGCCTATGCACGGGGCCTGGCCGACGTCCCGTACGGGCGCCCGCGCGTCGATGCGGTGCGTGATGGCCTCGCCGATATCTACGTCCACGTCGGTCGCCTCGACGACGCGCAGACGCTGTTCGAGCGGCGTCACGAGGAGGATCAACGCGACGTCGCGGTCGCGCTGTCGGCGAGCCGCGCGTTCCTCGCCGCGGGGGCGACGACCCAGGGCATCCACTGGCTCGGGATCGGCGCGAGCCGCGCGACGGCGCTCGGGCGGGTGGAGCTGGCGGCCAAGCTGCGCCAGAAGCAGGACGCGTTTCGCAAGCGACTGAGCTAGTTGCCGATCACTGAACGGATCGTCAGACCCCGCTGGTAGAACCGCCGGGCGATGGCGAAGCTCAAGGTCGGCAAGACGCGCACGGTGTTCAAGTGCACCGGCTGTGGCCACGCCGAGTCCAAGTGGCTCGGGCGCTGCCCGATGTGTCAGGAGTGGAGCAGCCTGGTCGAGGAGCTCGAGATGCCGAACGCCGCGCCCCCGCGTCCGAGCTCGGCGGGCGTGTCCGATGGGGCGGCGCCGGTCCGCATCAGCGACGTCTCGGCGATCGACAAGTCGGATCGGCTCGCGACCGGGATCGGCGAGCTCGATCGGGTGCTCGGCGGCGGGCTCGTCGCCGGCTGCCTCGTGCTGCTCGGGGGCGATCCAGGCATCGGCAAGTCGACGTTGCTGATCCAGGCGCTCGCCGGCCTCGCGCGCCGGCCGATCAAGCCGCTGAAGCTCGCCAAGGGCAGCGTCGCCGGACCGCCGACCGCGGCATCGGGCGGAGACGGCGACCGTGTCGAGGTGTTGTACGCGACCGGCGAGGAGTCGGTGGGGCAGACGGCGATGCGCGCGCGCCGCGTGAGCGCGGCCGACAACCGGCTCGCGATCGTCGCCGAGACGGACGTGGAGAAGGTGCTCGCGCACGCCGACAAGGTCCGCCCGGCGATCCTCGCGATCGACTCGATCCAGACGGTCTACACGCCGATGCTCGATTCGATCCCGGGCTCGCTCGCCCAGGTCCGCGAGTGCGCGAGCCGGCTCATGCAGTTCGCCAAGACGACCGGCACGCCGACGATCCTCGTCGGGCACGTCACCAAGGACGGCGGCCTCGCGGGGCCCAAGACCCTCGAGCATCTCGTCGACGTCGTGCTCCAGCTCGAGGGGGATGGCGGCCCGTACCGGATCCTGCGCGCGCACAAGAATCGGTTTGGCTCGACGCAGGAGATCGGCGTGTTCGAGATGCGCGGGGCCGGGATGGCCGAGGTGCCGAACCCGTCCGCGCACCTGCTCGCCGAGCGACCGATCGGCGCGCCCGGCTCGATCGTGGTCGCGTCTGCCGATGGCGCGCGCCCGCTGCTCGTCGAGATCCAGGCGCTCGTCGCGCCCGCGACCGCCGGCATCGGTCGGCGCACCGCGGTCGGGGTCGACAGCAACCGCGTCGCGATGCTCCTCGCGGTGCTCGCGCAACGCGCGGCGTGCGACGTGCTCGATGGTTGGCCTCGCCGGCGAGATCCGGGCGGTGCCCCTCTGCGAGCAGCGCCTGGCCGAGGCCGCACGGCTGGGGTTCACCCGCGCGTTCATCCCGACGCAGAACCGCGCCCGGTTGTCGGGATCGGCGACCGCGGGGCTCGAGCTGATCGCGGTCGATCGCCTGATCACCGCGATCGGGTCGCTCTGAGCAGAGCGGCTTCGACTAGAAGCCGAGGACGAAGCGCATCTGGATGGTGTGCGACGTGCCGGCATCGCCGGTGTTGCCGACGCCGTAGCCAAGCTTGTCGGTCGAGTTCGGGTCGTCCGCCGGGTGCGCCATCGCGCTGAACGGGAACAGCACGCCGTACGAGATGCCCGCGAAGATCCCGTTCGCCGCGTAGCCGACGTCGGCATCGAACTCGGTGCCGTACATCGTGCCGTTTCCCGGCGTTGCGACGCTGTTGAGCGCGAACGAGCTGATGTTCGCGACCTTGAACATGATCGCCTTGGTGAGGTCGTACGACAGGAACGGCTTGACGTACGCCGCGTTGGTCACCGCCCCGTAGAGGTGGCGCCACAGGATCATGTCGACCTTGTACTCGCGGTTCATCATGAACTGCTTGAGCACGTGATCGCTGGTGCCGCTGCCGAGCGCGTTCGCGCCGGCGATGTTCGTCGTGCCCTGCACGACGTTGTCCCACTGATCGCCGCTGGCGAAGCCGGACTCGAACCCGAGGCGCAGCTTGCCCTCGAGCCCCTTCCACGTCGCGCGGCCGGTGCCGCCGAACTTGCGGATGTCCGCCGAGCCGACCAGGCCGGCGTCGTCGAGGTGCTCGACCTTGCCGAACTGCGCCGCGAGCTCCGCCTCGACCACGACCCGACCGATGCCGAGCTTGGCCCACACGTCGGGGCTGTAGGTCTTCATGCCGCGGGGCACGTAGCGGGTCTGGGCGTCGAACGTCCCACCCTGCTTGAAGTCCGTGCGATCGAGGTCCCAGGCCTGGGTCTTGTACTCGAAGTAGACGCCGTAGTTGAGCGCGACATCGCCGCGGTCGACGGTGTCCTTGAACTCCTGCGGCGAATCCATCTTCGAGATCACGCCGACCCAGCCGTTGGCGTCGTCGCTGTCGTCGAGATCGAACGGGTGCCCCTCGTGACCGAGGTTAGCCGTGGTCTGGTTCGACGCCAGGCCGCTCGTCACCCAGTCCGCGGCGAGCATCGCGCGGAGGTTCGTGCCCGGGATCGGCGCGGTGAACGCTGCGCGATCGACGGTGTCGCCGTAGTCGGCGTCGTAGTCGTAACCACCGTTGATCGGATCGGCGCCACCACCGTTGTAGAGCATGCCCATGCCCCACTGGTTGGGCATGCGACCGACGGTGACGACACCGAGCGGCACGGCGACCTCGGCCCACGCCCGCTTGATGACGATCGAGGTCCGGTCGCTGTTCCCGCCCTGCGTGACGGGATCGACCGTGTTGCCGAACGCGCCGGTCGGCGGCTTGGTGCCGTCGTTGTAGACGCCGGCGTAGTTCTGGGTCGACGGCGTCGAGCCGAGGACCAGGTTGTCGAGGACGTCGGCCTGGATGTGGACCGACGTGCCCTCGTCGATGTTGATCGTCGGCTCGAGCCGGAGGCGGGTGTTGCTCCCGCCGATCGACGAGTCGCACGGATGGTTGAGGTACCCCGAGCCGCACGACAGTGCGCGCGCGAACGGAGCCCCACCCAGCGCGGGATCGTCGATGAAGTTCTGGTTGAAGTTCTTGAACCAGTCGGTCCGCAGCCGGAAGTAGCCGTCGAGCTCGAGCAACTTCCAGCGCTTGCGCCGTCCCTTCGGCGCCGGGAGCGCCGGGGTGGTCGGCAGCAGGCCGGGCGTTTTCGGGGCGGCCTCGGCGACGCCCTCTTTCTTTTCTTCACCCGACGGCTGCTGGCCGCCACCCATGGGGCCCATGCCGCCGGGTTGGACCTGCGCTTCCGCGAGGTCGGCGACCGCGACGGTCACTAGAGTGGCGACGACGGTCGCGCTTCGGAGACGATTAAAATGCATAGAAAGCACGGGGTGTTAGCGGGGCGGACTATAGGCAGGAAAACTCGACCGATTCAACGCGTGCAGGCAACGAAGCCACGTTCTCGCCCGTCTACTAGCGGCACGTTATGGTCGATTCGATGGCACTAGACCGTGGTTCTTCGGCTGGCGTTGCCTGTGGGGCCGCGATCTTCGTCGCTCTCTTCAGCACCTTGGGCAGCGCCTGCACCCCGTACGTCCAGACCGGGCCGGTTCCACCGGGGGAGCCGACGTCGATCCCTCGGATCGAGCGTCCCCGCGTGCCGGCCACGCAGGGTCGGCACGTCATGGTCGGCGAGATGTGTCCGTTCGGGGCCGCCGGGCGGCCGGCGATCGCCCCGCTGGTGATGCGCGGGGTGCAGTGGACCGATGCCGCGACCGAGCTCGGCAACACGGTCGAGCGGGGTGCGACCCCGCGGTTCGTGGTGTTCGGCGTCGACGGCAAGCCCGCCGGCACGTTCGATACCGTCGGGCTCGCCGATGTCGGGCTCGCGCAGGCGGTCGCGACCGGGGCGTACGTCGGCGGGAGTCCGTGCTCGACGGACACCGGCAAGGGCAACCGGGTCGACGATCCGCGGTGCGTCCAGGCGCTCGGCGGTTGCGGGCTCGCGCTGTCCGAGCTGGCGCGCGCCGACGACCCGACGGAGACCCCCGCGTTCGCGACCGGCGAGGCCTGCCTGGCTGGCGACACGATCGTGATCGATATCGACGGGGACAAGGTCAACGAGGCGTTCCCGATCTCCCAGGTCCTCGATGGGATCCGCGGTCCGACGGCCGAGTGGACCGCCGCGCCCGCCGCGGTGGCACCCTGCAAGGGCAGCTTCCAGCTCTACGACATCAAGCTCGAGACCGCGGGCAAGCCGGACCCGAAGTCGACCGTCACGCTCGACGTGGTCGCCGTCGTCGATCTCGATGGCGACGGGCGCAAGGAGGTCGTCCTCGCGATGCGGTTCGCGACGTCGCGCAGCATCGTGGTGTACAGCGCGCAGACGAGCGCGCAGCGGCTCGAGCTCGTCGGCGAGTCGCCGTCGTTCCCGCGCTGACGTTGGCCTACATCGCGCGCGAGATCCGTCACCCTCGGTCGCTGGTGATGCGCGCCTCGTGATCGAGACGCGATACACTTCTCTTCCATGCGGAGGATCGTCCTGCTAGCTCCAGCTCTGGTCGCCGCGTGCAGTGGTGATTCGGGAGCGTTGATCATCCTGCATGGGGACGTCGCCGCCACGGAGATCGAGGTGGTGCTCGCGAGCCCAGACCAGGCCGA
>JAPLLF010000473.1 GCA_026387715.1 Pseudomonadota bacterium | reverse complement strand
GTCGACACGCCGCCGCGGCGCATCCTGCTCGACGACTGACGAGTATCTTGACTGGTTCGACGTCCACTCGAGTCTGTCGTCGACCTCGACCTTGACGTTGCCCCCAACCTTGACGCGTTCGACGGCGACGTTGAGCTTGCCCCGATCGTTGAGGTTGGACCTTGGCCGACTCTGTGCCGGTGTCACCGATGTGCCTGGTCTGAAATGGCACCCATGTTCCTGGTTGCACATCCGTCGGTCGACGACAACGAATGGGTTTAGCTCAACGTCGCCGTTCAAGGCGACCACGATGGGAGTCAACGACGACGTCGACGTCAAGACGCGTCAAACGCGTCAACGACGGCAGTCGATCAGAATCCCTGCGAAGGGGTACTAGCCGCGGCGCTTGCCCTGGAGGTACGCGTCGCCGACGCCGTACACCCAGGTGGCGAGCCCGATCACGCCGGCGATCGGCCCGATCAGCGGCAGCGACAGCACGATGCCCGCGCCCGCGACGACCGACACCGCGAACACGCCGATCGCCTTGTCGGTCTCGCCGTTCACGAGCTGGCCGACCCCGGGGACGATCGCGCTGCACACCGCCGGCACGATGCCGCTCCCACCACCACCGGACCGTCGCCTTACGAGTGCCTTGCTCATCGGGAAGCTCCTCTCAATCCGTTCAGAACGTCTTCGTGAAGCCGAGCATGAATAAGACGTAGTGCGACTCGAATTTGCCCTGATTCACCGGGCTCTGGTTCTGCACGTTGTCCTTGATCGCCGGGTTCGACGGATCGACGCCCGTGCGATCGGGCACCGGCGTCTCGAAGCCCGTGCCATCGCAGCCCTGGGCCGCCGGCGACACCGTGCCGACCGGGTTGCAGTCGCCCGGGTTGGTGTTCGTGCCCTCGAGGATCACGCCACCGCCGACGTTGACCTCCCACGTCTTGGCCTTGTAGCCCGCGCCCGCCGTGATCGTCGTGCGCGCCGCGCCGTCGAGGTCGGCGCGCAGGAAGCCCGTCTTGGCGGCCGCGGTGTCGAAGCCGACGCCGCCGCGCACGACGATGTTGTCCCCGCGGACCTCGTCGAGGGGGATGCGATAGCTGCCGCCGAGCCGGGCCGCGAACGTGTCCTTGAGCCCGTGATGGATGATCGAGTCCTTGAGGTCGAGCGTCGGCATGTCGTTGACGTACGCGTAGGCGTCGACGACGACGCGGTAGTTCGACGCGCGGTCGGTCGACCAGTTCTGCCAGTCGAGATCGAGCTCGACGTCGCCGACGAAGTTGCCCTTGCTGTCGAGGAACTTGTAGCGCCCGCCGAGCTGCGCCGACATCGGCAGATCCAGATCGACGCACGCCTTCTGCGCCGTGGCCGTGCCACCCGCCGCGCACCGCGGCGTGACGTCCGGCGGCGGCGGCCCGACGACGATCGGCTCGCCGCCGAGGTTGACGGCGTCGCCGTTCTGCGACTCGACGGTACCCTTGGCGCGGATCTGCGCCGCGGACGTGTAGTTCACGCCGAACTCGAGGTTCGCCGTCGGCCGGAACGTCGCGCCGACGCCGAACGCCGGGACGAAGTTATCCTTCGCCTTGAGATCGATCACGCCGTCCTGCTCGATCCACTCGCTGAAGTTGGTCGTGCCCCAGATCGTCGTCTTGGAGTGGAGATCGGCGAGCCCCCACGACACGCGGGCGCCGACGTCGATCATGTCGTTGATGCGATAGCTCGCCGCGAGCGACGGGAACAGCACCGCCGCCTCCTGGGTGAGGATGTCGTAGCGCGACGGCGGCGGCGGCCCGGCGTCGCTGCCGAACACGTAGCCCTGGCTCATGTCGCGGAACGGGTAGGCGTTGGGTGCGTAGATGCCGGCCGCGACGTGCAGCCCCTTCACCGCGCCGCCGAGATCCGAGATCACCGCGATCACCGGGACCGGCTGCATCTTGCCGATGCCGAGCGGCGGCTTGGGGTTGTTGACCACCGTGCCGTACGCCTGCCCCTAGTAGGCGAGATCCTGGGCGGCGATCTGGTCGTAGCTGCCGGTGCGCGTGAACTGCATCGCGTACTGGAACAGCGCCGCGGAGATCGTCAGGGTGGTGCCGGCCGGGGCCTTCGCGAGGCCCGCCGGGTTCACCGCGAGCGCCTCGCCATCGTCGGCCGACGCGACCGCCGCGCCCGCGCGCGAGGTCGACACCGCGCCGGCACCCGGAAGGTAGAGGCCACCTGCAACGGCCGGAGCCACCGACGACAACAGAGACAGACCGACACCGACGAGGCGAAGCTTCATGAGGGCGGCGAAGCTACCTCAGCCTTGCGACGCTCTGCCAGGCCAATGTGCGTCAACAGGATCGACACCGCGGCCGGCGTGACGCCGCTGATCCGCGACGCCTGACCGACGGAGCGTGGACGGATCGCCTCGAGCTTCTCGATCGCCTCGTTCGACAGGCCGGGGATGGTCCGGTAGTCGAGGTCGTCGGGGACCCGCACGCCGTCGGCCCGCGCCACCTTGTCGGCGTCCACCTGCTGGCGCTTGAGGTAGCCCTCGTAGACGATCTCGATCGCGGCGCGCTCGAGGGCCGCGTCGCTCGTCGTCGCCGTCGCGACGCCTCCCGCGGCCGCGATCACCTCGACCGCGCGCCAGTCGAGCTCGGGCCGGCGGAGCAGCTCCGCGAGCGTCGCCCGCCGCGACACGATCGGCGCGCTGGCGAACCGCGCGAGCGCATCGTTGACCGCGGGCGAGCCGACGACCGACGCGGCGTGCGTGCGCGCGAGCGCGCGTCGTCGACGAGCCCGAGCCGACGGCCGACCGGCAGGAGCCGATCGGCGGTGTTGTCCTCGCGGAGCAGCAGCCGGAACTCGGCGCGGGACGTCATCATGCGATACGGCTCGCGCGTGCCGCGGGTGACCAGATCGTCGACCAGCACGCCCGCGTACGCCTGATCGCGGCGCAGGATCACCGGCTCGGCGTCGGGCCCGAACCCGAGCGCGATCGCGGCGTTGATCCCGGCGAGCATCCCCTGCACCGCCGCCTCCTCGTAGCCGCTCGTGCCGTTGATCTGGCCCGCGTGGTAGAGGCCGCGCACGCGCCGGGTCTCGAGCGTCGGCAGGATCTCGCGCGGATCGATGAAGTCGTACTCGACCGCGTAGCCAGGGCGCGTCATCTCCGCGCGCTCGAGGCCCGGGATCGTGCGGATGAACGCGAGCTGCACGTCGTACGGCAGCGAGGTCGAGATCCCGTTCGGGTACACCTCGGCGGCGTCGATGCCCTCGGGCTCGAGGTAGATCTGGTGACGGTCCTTGTCCGCGAAGCGGACGATCTTGTCCTCGAGGCTCGGGCAGTAGCGCGGCCCGGTGCCCTCGATCCCCTCGCCCTTGGGGCGATACAGCGGCGAGCGCGGCAGCCCGGCGCGCACGATGTCGTGGGTCGCCTGGTTGGTGTAGGTGACCCAGCACGGGATCTGCGGCAACGGCGGGGTGATCGTACCCTGGCGCCACGCGAACATCGGCGGTGGATCGTCGCCGTGCTGGAGCTCGAGGCCCGCGACGTCGATGGTCTTGATGTCGAGCCGGCACGGCGTCCCGGTCTTGAGCCGCGCGAGCGGGAACCCGAGCCGCGCGAGCGAGTGCGACAGCCCGATCGACGGTGCCTCGCCCGCCCGACCGCCCTGCGCGCGCGCCTCGCCGACGAAGATCGCGCCGCGGAGGAACGTGCCGGTGGTCATGATCACGGCGCGCGCGCGATACCGCACGCCCATCGTCGTGGTGACGCCACGGATCACGCCGTCTTCGACGCCGAGCTCGGCGACCTCGCCCTGGCGGAGAGCGAGGTTGGCGCATCGCTCGAGCTTGCCGCGCATGCAGTCGCGATAGCGGCGCTTGTCGGCCTGCGCGCGTGTCGAGCGCACCGCGGGCCCCTTGCTCGCGTTGAGCCGCCGGAACTGGATGCCGGTCTCGTCGATCACGTTGGCCATCTCGCCGCCCAGCGCGTCGATCTCCTTGACGAGGTGGCCCTTGGCGACGCCGCCGATCGCGGGGTTGCACGACATCTGCGCGACCATCTCGAGCGAGCCGGTCAGCACGAGCGTGCGCGCACCCATGCGCGCGGCGGCGAGCGCGACCTCGCAGCCCGCGTGGCCGGCGCCGACGACGATCACGTCGTACGCGTCTGGATAGTCGAACGGCTGCATCGGAGATCCGCCCCGCTCAGGGCTGCGCGGGCGCGGGATCGGTCGACGTCGTGCCGGGATCGACGTCGTTGGGGGCGCGCCCACCACCCTTGCCGCAGTCGTCGCCGTGCGGGCGGAACGGCGTGAACTTGTAGATGTCGAGGGTCGCCCGCACGAGCAGCTCGCTCGGGTGCTCGTTGTCGGGGGCCTTGCCGGTGTCCCACGTCACGCTCTTGATCTTGGTCGAGCCGCACGGGTCGCGCAGGTTGCGCTTGGCGATCTGCTGCTCCTGCTTCATGCCGTCCATCTCGGAGAACGAGCACACGCCCGGGCTGCCGCAGGCGAACGCGAAGGTGTCGTACCAGCTCCGCGTCTTCGTCCCCAGCTCGGAGATCGACCACGCGGCCGACACGCCCTCGGGCGCCGAGGCGCGCATCTCGATCGGGTGCTCGCCACTGGTCAGGTCGACGTAGAAGCACGCCTGCGCGTGCTCGGCGCTCTTGTAGAGGACCGTGCTGCCGCCGATCGTCAACCACAGCGCCTGAGGCGACGGGCCGACGCGGATCTCGTAGCGCTTGTGCGCCTCGTCGTCGGGCACGCCCACGCCGCCGTCACCGGCCGCGCCGAGATCGCGACACCTGCAGTTGATCCCGTCGCACAGCGCCCCGGCGAGCGCCGCGCGGGTCTCGGCCGGCGGGGCCGCGCCGATCTTCACCTGGGTCGCGGTGCCTCCGCAGGCGGTGCACGCGATCGCGAGGGCCGAAAGTCTCCTCCATCGTCTCCATCGTCTCCACATCGGGGGCAACCCTACACCGAGACACATGGTCGAAGGTTCGTTGATCCCACCGGCGCGGCGGGGTAAGACGTTGATCGGTCACCCGAAAGCTCCATGAAGTCAGCGCTGCTCATCATCTCCATCGCTCTCGGCCTCGCCGTCGTTCCCGCCTGCGGCGGCAAGACCGGCACCGGCACGGTCGAGTACTCGGTCTCGGCACAGAAGAACTACGAGAAGGGGCTCAAGCAGCTCGAGTCCAAGGACTGGGTGGCCGCGTCGAAGTACTTCGGCTTCATCAAGAGCCGCTTCCCGTACTCCAAGTTCGCCGTGCTCGCCGAGCTACGGCTCGCCGATGCCGAGTTCGGCGCCGAGCAGTACCTCGAGTCGATCGACAGCTACCGGCTGTTCATCAAGTTTCACCCGACGCACGAGATGGTCGTCAACGGCTACGCGTCGTTCCGGATCGGCGAGGGCTACTACAAGCAGCTGCCGACCGACTTCTGGCTGTTCCCGCCGTCGTTCGAAAAGGATCAGTCCTCGACCGAGGACGCCGCGAACGAGCTCAAGGCGTACCTCGACAAGTACAAAGACTCGCCGTATCGCCCGCAGGCGAAGGAGATCCTCGTCAAGGTCGGCCAGAAGCTCGCCGATCACGAGTGGTACGTCGCCCGCTACTACTGGGATCGCGGCAAGCCGATGGGCACGGTGCTCCGGCTGCGTCGTCTGCTCGAGCGCTACCGTGGCGTCGGCTACGACGAGGAGGCGCTGTGGCTGCTCGGACGTGCGTACGTCGCCGTCGACATGGGCGATCGCGCACGCAACGCGTGGCAGGAGCTCGTGGCCAAGCACCCGAACTCCAAGCACGCCGACGAGGCGCGTGAAGCGCTCGCCGATCTCGGCGCCAAGCGCTGAGCCGGTGGTAGGATCGACGATTCTGAGAGGTGATCGATGAGCGATCGCGTGGAGCAGCTGATCGTCCTCGGGCGCGAGCACTACAACGCCGGCGAGCTCGATCGCGCGGAGCCGTTCCTCGCCGAGGCGGCCTCGGCACGGCCGAGCTTTCCCGACCTCTACAACATGCTCGGCGTCGTCTATCACAGCCAGGGTCGGTACTCGGACGCGGAGGAGGCGTTCGAGAACGCGCTCCGGCTCAACCCGCGCTACACCGAGGCCGCGCTCAACCTGTCGGTGACCTACAACGATCGCGGCAAGTACGAGCGCGCGCGCGAGGTCTACACCAGGGCCGTCAGCGCGAGCGTCGGGCAGCCCAACGCGCTCGATCGCTTCGCGCGCGGCAAGCTCGCCAACATGCACGCCGATCTCGGCGCGACCTACGCCGGCCTGGCGATGTTCGACGAGGCCGTGCGCGAGTACACCAAGGCGCTCGACCTGTGCGCCGACTTCGCCGACCTGCGCGTCCGGCTCGGCAACGTGTATCGAGACATGGGCGTCTATCACGCCGCTGTCGCGGAGTTCGAGCACGCCAAGAAGCTGCGCCCCGACTTCATCCCGGCGCGCATCCACCTCGGCGTCACGCTGTTCTCGCTCGGCAAGAAGGACGCGGCGATCGCCGAGTGGCAGCACGTCCTCACCGTCGAGCCTGGCAACAAGAGCGCCGCGCTCTACCTGCGCATGGCCAACGACGAGCACGGGCCCAAGCCCGGCAGCGCCCTGCCCCGCTAATCGTCGTCGCCGGACGCGTAGCAGTCGACCCGCGTGTCGCCGATCCGCGCGGTGACGGATCCGTCGATCGCGAGCCGCGACAGCGATCCGAACACCTCGGCCGCCGCGAACCGCGCCTCGGCGATCGCGGGCAGCGCGAGGTTCACCGTCAGCGACGTCCCGTGCATGATGAAGCACCGGATCCAGCC